>NZ_BAAFRY010000001.1:0-163489 GCF_045866295.1 Ferrigenium sp. UT5 | reverse complement strand
CATTATCTCCACCTTGGCACCTAGATGCCGTCAGGTCCGCGAGGGGCTACCTCATTCTTACTTACTTACCTCGCTCCCCGTGGGGAGGGAGGCGTCCATCCCATCTCCTTTCAACGATTCAATCTGTTTTTCCAGGACGCTGACACGCTTGACCAGTTCGTCCAGATGGCGCAAGTGCACGGCGTTGTTGCGCCACGCCTCGTTCTTGCTGAACGGATAGACACCGGCATAGCTGCCCGCCTCGTGGATGGATTTTCCGATCAGGGTGAAGGCGGCAATCTCGACGTTATCGGCGATCTGCAAGTGCCCGAGAATGCCGGCGCTGCCGCCGATACGGCAATATTTGCCGATGGTGGCGCTGCCGGCGATGCCGACGCAGCCCGCAATGGCCGTATGCGCGCCGATGCGCACGTTATGCGCAACCTGGATCTGGTTGTCCATTTTCACGCCGTCCTCGATCACGGTGTCGTCCAGCGCGCCGCGATCGACCGTGGTATTCGCGCCGATCTCCACCTGATCGCCGATGACCACGCGGCCGATCTGCGGAATCTTCAGCCAGCGTCCCTCGTCCATGGCAATGCCGAAACCGTCGGCGCCAATCACCACCCCGGCATGCAGGATCGCGTGCCGGCCGATGACACAGTCGTGATAGATCGTCACGTTCGGATACAGCCGGCCATGCTCCCCCAATTGCGTGCGGTCGCCGATGACACAACCCGCCATCACGACGGTGCCGGAACCGATGCGCGCACCGGCACCGATGCAGACGTGCGCGCCGATGTGCGCATCCGGTGCAATGACGGCGCCTGCGCCGACCACCGCCGTCGGGTGAATTCCGGGCGGCGGTGCCGGCAGGGGATTGAGCAGCGCGGACAGTTTGGCAAAATAGGAATACGGGTTGGCGACCACGATGCGCGGCAAGCCGGTCAGTGCGGCGTCGCTTTCGGCCACGATCACCGCCGCCGCGTGGCTGTCCGCCAGTTGCTTGCGATATTGGGCATTGGCCAGGAAAGCGATATTGCCGGGCATCGCCTTCTCCAGCGTCGCCACCTGAAACACCTCGGTTTCAGGATTGCCCAGCACTTTGCCGCCCAGGCGGGCGACGATTTCGGACAAACGGAAACTCGGATTTTTCATAGGGTGGAACCGCGCTTTATCTTTCCGCCGGTTCGGTCTGTTCACCCGCCAGGTATTTCAGCACCTTGTCCGTGATATCCACTTTCGGGCTGCGATAAACGGCTTCCTGCAGGATGAAATCGTATTGTTCGGTTTCCGCAATCTGCCTGATCGCCTGATCTGCCCTGGCGAGAATCCGCGCCAGCTCTTCGTTCTGGCGCAACGAAAGATCCTCGCGCAACTCGCGTTGCCGCGTTTGCAGCAGCAGATTCAAATTGTCAATCTCGCGCTCCTGGATCCGGCGTGTCGAATCCGACAGCTTTGCCCGCGCCGATTCCAGATTCTCCTTGGCATCCTGCAATTGCTTGGCCAGCGCCTTGACTTCCTGTTCGCGCACGGAAAATTCCTTGTCTATCAATTTCTGCGCGGCCAGCGCCGGTTCCGATTCGCGCAGAATCCGCTCGGTATCGACAAAGCCGATCCGGGCGGTTTCGGCGAGTGCGCCAGTGGCGAAAGCGCACAGAAGAATGCCTGTCACTATTCCGTTTTTCATGCTGCCTCCTTTGTGGGCATCCCCCGTTCCGTCATTGTCTGGCAGTTCAGAAGAAACCGCCCAAGGTGAATTGGAAATTCTGTATTTTATCCTGGGACTGCGGGTTCAGCGGCTTCGCCCAACTGAATTGCATCGGCCCCGCCGGCGAGAACCAGTTTAAACCCAAACCGATCGAGTAGCGCATTCCCTCGGAAGCGGGCACCTCGGTCTTGCCACCATACACTGCGCCGCCATCCAGAAACGTACTCAAGCGCACGGATTGATTCTTTTCCATCCCCGGAACCGGAAACAGGACTTCGGCATTACCCACCACGCGCCTGCTTCCCCCCAGGGCATCGTTGTTGATATCGCGGGGACCGAGTGAATTCAGGTCATACCCGCGCACCGAACCCGTTCCGCCTGCAAACAAATTCTTGAAGAAGGGCAATTCCTGCCCCCCATAGCCGCCCGCGACACCCAGCTCGCCGTTCAAATGCAAGGTCATGATGCGGCTCAAGGGTTGAAACCATTGCTGGTTATAGGTGAGCTTATAGAAATTCTGGCCGGAGACCGGCAGCGCCACTTCCAGAAAAGCGCGTTGCGTATCGCCTTGGGTGGTATTAACCGCGTTGTTGCGCGTGTCTCGTGTCCAGCCGATGGTTCCCAGCACGTTCTGGTTGTGCGAGCCAAACGTGTTGATGTAGTCAACAAAACGCTGCGGGCTGTTGCTGTTGAGATTCAGCGTGGTATCTTCCAGCGACAAGCCGTACTGGAAAGTCTCGTCATCATTGACCGGCACGCCAAAACGTACGCCGCCCCCATAAGTCAGTGAGGAAAACTGGCTGATCGAGGTCGTTGTGCCATCGGTTCTGCGCCTGAACACGTCGAAACCGCGACTGATACCGTCGTCAGTGAAATAGGGATTGGTATAGGAAATCGATATAACCTGGTTGATTTTGCTAGTGTTGATTTGCGTCGAGAGCGCATTGCCCGTGCCAAACAGATTGGACTGGCTAACGCCGCCCAGCAGGGTCAATCCTTCTCCGTTGCTGAATCCCGCGCCGATCTGGAAGTTACCAGTCGGTTTTTCCTCCACGCTCAAATTCAGATCGAGCTGGTCGTTGCTTCCCGTGACCGGCTGTGTTTCAACGTTGGTCGCGCCAAAAAAACCCAGCCTGTCCAGACGTTGCTTTGATTTCTTGATCTTCGAGGTGGAGAACCAGCCGCCTTCCATCTGGCGGAATTCGCGCCGCACCACTTCATCTTTGGTCTTCTCGTTGCCGGTCACATTGATGCGGCGCACAATGGCGCGCTGCATCGGATCGACCATGAAGGTAAAGGCCACTTGATGCTTTTCCTTGTCGATATCCGGAATCGCGCCGACATTGGCGAACGCATAGCCCTTGTCGCCCATCTCCTCGCGTATCTTGTCGGAAGCCGCCGTCAATGCCTCGCGTGAAAAAATCTGCCCGGGCTTGATGTCGATCATGGCGCGCAACGCCTCGTTCGAGAAAACGCCTTTCGCACCCGCCACCTTGACGTCGGACACCGTGTATTGATCGCCTTCGGTGATATTCAGGGTAATGTAGATATCCTGCTTGTCCACCGAGATCGAGACCTGGGTCGAGTCGATGGAAAAATCCATATAACCGGAATTGAGATACAGGCTGCGCAACGCCTCCATATCTGCTTCCAGCTTGGGTTTTGAGTACTGATCATTACTGGTTATCCAGGTGAACAAACCGGGCGTAGTCAGTTTCATTTCATCCAGCAGATCGTTTTCCCGGTAACGCGCGTTGCCCACAATGTTGATCCGGCGAATTTTCGCGGGGTTGCCTTCGGTTACATCCAGCTTGACGGACACCCGGTTGCGCTCGAGTTCGGTCACCGTAGTCTTCACCACCACCGCATATTTGCCGCGCGCGATGTACTGGCGTTTCAGTTCCTGTTCGGACTTCTCCAGCATCGCCCGGTCAAAGATACGCCCTTCGGCCAGGCCGACCAGCTTGAGATTGTCCAGCAACTGCGGCTTGGGAAAATCCTTGATGCCGTTCAATTCGACGCTGGCGATGGTCGGCCGCTCCTGCACCCTGACCACGAGCACGCCCTGCTCGGCCAGCAACTGCACATCCTTGAAGAAGCCGGTGGCAAACAAGGCGTGCACCGCGGCGGCGGCACGTTCGTCATTCAGGGTATCGCCGGTTTTCAGCGGCAGATAGCTGAACACCGTGCCGGCTTCGGTGCGCTGTATTCCCTCGACCCGGATATCCTTCACCACAAACGGCTCGCCAGCCCAGACGGATGCGCCGTACAGGAGCGTCAATACGCCTGCAAGTTTTCTCAAATCCATTATTTTCAACCCAAGATCAGGCGACTGATGTCGTTGTACAAGGCAAAACCCATGAGGGTGAGCAGGAGCGCAATGCCCACTTTTTGTCCGGCTTCCCACAGTGTGTCCGACACCGGACTGCCTTTGAAAAATTCGACGACATAATACAGCAAATGCCCCCCATCCAATAACGGGATGGGCAGCAGATTGAGGATGCCCAGGCTGATGCTGATCAGCGCAAGAAAGCCAAGATAGGCGGCCACCCCCATCTGCGCCGACTGCCCCGCATAGTCGGCAATCGTGATCGGGCCGGACAGATTCTTCAGCGACACTTCGCCCACCACCATCTTCGCCATCATCTTCAGGCTGATGAACGAGGTTTCATAGGTTTTTTGCAGTGCCCGCTGCAGGGCGCGCGCGGGGGAATAGCGCACCTCGGTCAGCAGGGCGTCGAATGCGGCGCGGTCGATTTGTGGCGCGGCGCCAATGCGCCCGATGATGACCCCGTTTTCCTCGATCCGATCCGGCGTGATCACCAACGGCTGCACCTGTCCGGCGCGGTCGATTTCGATGTGCAGGGGCTGCTGCGGATGCGCGCGCACCACTTCGACCCAGTCGCGCCAATACTCCATCGTCTTGCCATCCACGCCGATGATGCGGTCGCCCTCGCGCAACCCGGCGCGTTGCCCCGCACCGTCTGCCGCCAGTTTGCCGATGATCGGATAAACCGGCGGCTGATACGGCTGCAGCCCCAGTTTTGCCATGAAGTCGCCATCCAGATCGGCGGCGCTCAAATCGGCCAGAGGCAGGGTGCGCAACGCGGTATCCCCCTGCACGGTGCGCACTGCAAGCTGTGCCTGCCCGTCCCGCAGGACCAGATCAAGCAAGCGCCAGCGCACTTCCTGCCAGCTCGCCACTGCCTCGCCGTTGATGCCAACAATGCTGTCCTGCACCTGCAGCCGCGCAAGCGCCGCCGGTGTCCCCGGCCGTATCTCGCCCAGGACCGGTTTGAGTTCCGCCACACCATGGACGAACAACGCCCAATACAACACGACCGCCAGCAACAGATTGGCCAGCGGCCCGGCCACCACGATGGCCATGCGCTGCAACACCGGCTTGCGGTTGAACGCGCGCGACAAGTCGGACGCCGCAACCTCTCCCTCCCGCTCGTCCAGCATCTTGACGTAGCCCCCGAGCGGGATGGCGGAGATCACCCATTCCGTCTCGCCGTTGCCGAAACGGCGCGAATAGAGGATGCGGCCGAAACCGACCGAAAAACGCAGCACCTTGACGTCGCACCAGCGCGCAACGGCGTAGTGTCCCCATTCGTGGAACACCACCAGCACGACGATGGCGACAATGAACGCAAACAGGGTGGTCATCTGCAGGAAAATCCGGCGTCCGTGCTGCACAAAAATTCGCCCGATGCGCTGCTGGCCTGGCGGCAAAGGGGGCTGGATTTCATCGCGCGATCCACGCCTGCGCCGCCTCGCGCGCGGCCGCATCGGCCTCAAGCACATCCTGCAGGGCATGCACTTCGCTTCGCGGAACGCCGCCCAGCACCGCTTCGATCAGGCGCGGAATATCGAGGAAAGCGATGCGGCGTTCAAGGAAGGCGGCCACCGCAACCTCATTCGCCGCATTCAGCAGCGCCGTGGCTGTCCCGCCCGCCCGCAGCGCCTGATAGGCGAGCGCAAGACAGGGGAAGCGCTTGAAATCGGGGGCGACAAAATCGAGATGCGCCACGGCAAACAGATCGAGCGGTGCCACGCCCGAGTCGATACGTTGCGGCCAGGCCAGGGCATGGGCAATGGGGGTGCGCATGTCCGGATTGCCGAGTTGCGCCAGCACCGAGCCGTCCACGTATTGCACCAGCGAGTGGATCACGCTCTGCGGATGCACCACCACCTGAATATCATCGCCCCCCGCGTTGAACAGCCAGCGGGCCTCGATCACCTCCAGCCCCTTGTTCATCATGCTGGCCGAATCGACCGAAATCTTGCGCCCCATGCTCCAGTTCGGGTGGGCACACGCCTGCTCCGGCGTGACGTTGTGCAATTGCTCCAGCGGCGTGTTGCGGAACGGCCCCCCCGAAGCAGTGAGCAATATCCTGCTGACGCCGCTGTGGCGCATATCGCCCGCATAGTTGTGTGGCAAGGACTGGAAGATGGCGTTGTGCTCGCTGTCGATCGGCAGCAGAATCGCGCCGCTGCGATGCACCGCTTCCATGAACAGATGCCCGGCCAGCACCAGCGTCTCCTTATTTGCCAGCAACACCTTCTTGCCCGCCTGCGCCGCCGCCAGCGTGGGCGGCATGCCCGCAGCACCGACGATCGCCGCCATCACCGCATCGACTTCGGCCAGGGTCGCCACCCGCACCAGCGCCTCCGCGCCGCACAACACTTCGGTCGTCAGACCCGCAAGGGCGAGACGCGCATGCAAACGTTCGGCGGCATCTGCATCCAGCAATACCGCATAACGGGGCTGGAAACGCCGGCACTGGTCGAACAGCAATTCATCCTGTTGCTGCGCGGTCAGCGCAATGACCTGATATTTGTCGGGATGACGCGCAACCACATCCAGCGTGCTCTGGCCGATGCTGCCGGTGGAACCGAGGATGGTGAGGCGCTGCACTAGTTGATCCCCTGAAACAGCAGCGCCAGCGCCGCCAGCGGCAGGGTCGATGTCAGCGCGTCGATGCGATCGAGCAGGCCACCGTGGCCGGGCAACAGCGACCCGCTATCCTTGACGCCGGCCTGGCGCTTGATGGCTGATTCGAACAGATCGCCGAGGATCGCCAACACCACCCACCACCAGGCCGTCAACATCAGCGCGGGCAAAACTTGCAGGCGGGAGAATTCCGCACTGAATGTCCACACCAGTGCCACATAGATGGAGACGCCGAAGACCGCCCCGGCCACCCCCTCCCAAGTCTTGCCGGGACTGATGCTGGGCGCAAGTTTGGTCTTGCCAAACCGGCGTCCGGCAAAATAGGCGGCACTGTCCGCCACCCACACCAGGCCCATCACGAACAGCAGCACCCACGGACCGGGAACGGCTTCGCGCAGGTCGATCATGGCCAGCCCGGTTGGAATCAGCACCAGCCAGCCGACCAGCATCATCAAGCCCTTGTGGTTCACCTTCACCCCGCTCATCAGCCAGGCCGGCACCACGATCAGCCACAGCACGGCGGAGAGCAGATAGAACACCAGGTGAATATACCTGATCTGCTCCGCGCCAGCACTGGCGTCCAGCCACAGCAGGCCCAGCATCAGCAGCAGGGTTGCGCCCCAGTACAGAGTGGCCTGGCGCCCCTGCAACACCGACAGGCGCGCCCATTCCGACGTGCCTTGCAGCACCATCGCCACCACCAGCAGCGCCCATCCCAGCGGCGGCAGCAGGAACAGCGCCGCCAGCAACAACAGCAACAGGACGATGGCCGTAAGCACGCGCGATTTAAGCACCGGATTCCCCCTTCAGTTGTTCGCTGGTACGACCGAAGCGGCGCTCGCGTTTCTGGTAAGAGGCGATTGCCGCCTCCAGTTCCTTGCGCCCGAATGCCGGCCACAGGACATCGGTGAAATACAGCTCGGTATAGGCCAGTTGCCACAGCAGGAAATTGCTGATGCGCTGCTCGCCCCCGGTACGGATGAACAAATCCGGCTCGGGCGCGTAGTGCATGGAAAGATAGGGATCGAGCTCTTCTTCCTCGAACGCCGTAGCGCGCTCGGGATGCGCCTGACTCAAGGCATGCATGGCTTGCATGATGTCCCAGCGCCCGCCGTAATTGGCCGCGATGGTCAGGGTGAGGCTGGTGTTAGCGGCGGTAAGCTGTTCAGCCTGCTCGATATAACCCACCAGTTGCGCGTCGAAACGGCTGCGGTCGCCGATGACTTTCAGACAGATATTGTTCTCGTGCAATTTTCCCACTTCGCGTTCCAGCATCTTCAGGAATAATTGCATCAGAAAGGACACTTCTTCCGCAGGGCGGCGCCAGTTCTCGCTGCTGAAAGCGAACAGGGTCAGATATTCAACCCCCATCTCGCGGCAGGCTTTGACCACTTCGCGCACCGTCTCCACCCCGCGCTGGTGCCCCATCACGCGTGGCATGAAACGCTGTTTCGCCCAGCGCCCGTTGCCGTCCATGATGATGGCGATGTGCCGCGGCACTGCGGGCACGTCGGGGATGATGCGGGTAGAACTCTTGAATAGCGCCATCGGGATTCCTTGTGAGCTTGCAGCCAGCGGTCTTCATATTTGCGCGCAAAAGCGCTCCCTGTGACTCCCCGCGATCCGCGCGATGCGCTCAAACCGCCATCAGGTCGGCTTCTTTGACTTGCAATGCCTTGTCGATCTCGGCGACGAAGCGGTCGGTGAGTTTCTGCACATCCTCCTGCGCACGGCGCTCCTCGTCTTCGCCGACTTCCTTGTCCTTCAGCAATTTCTTCAACTGCTCATTGGCATCACGGCGGATGTTGCGCACCGCAATCTTGGCATCCTCGCCCTCGCTCTTGACCACCTTGATCAGATCGCGCCGGCGCTCTTCCGTCAGCATCGGCATCGGCACCCGGATCATCTCCCCGTTGGTGGCCGGATTCAGCCCCAGATCGGAGTCGCGGATCGCTTTTTCGATCGGCCCCACCATGTTCTTCTCATAAGGTTGCACGCCGATGGTGCGCGCGTCGGCCAGGGTCACGTTCGCCACCTGGTTGACCGGGGTCGGGTTGCCGTAGTAATCCACCATCACATGGTCCAGCAATCCGGTGTGCGCGCGCCCGGTGCGAATCTTGCCCAGATCGACCTTCAGGGCTTCCAGCGACTTGTTCATTTTTTGCTCGACGCTCTTTTTGATATCCGCGATCATGTTCCGCTCCTAATCCACCCGTACTAAAGTTCCCTCGCCCTCACCGAATACCACCCGCTTCAGTGCGCCCGGCTTGAAGATGCTGAACACGATGATGGGCAACTTCTGGTCGCGGCACAAGGTCAGCGCCGTCGCGTCCATCACCTTCAGATTCTTGCTGATCGCCTCGTCAAAGCTCAGGCTCTGATAGCGGATCGCATCGGGATTCTTCTTCGGATCATCCGTATAGATACCGTCCACCTTGGTCGCCTTGATCACCACGTTGGCCGACATCTCCACGCCGCGCAGCGCGGCCGCGGTATCGGTAGTAAAGAACGGACTGCCGATGCCGGCGGCGAAGATCACCACCTTGCCGTCTTCCAGATAGCGCAGCGCCTTGCCGCGGATGAACGGCTCGGCGACCTGCTCCAGGCTCAGGGCGGACTGCACACGGCACTCCACGCCGGCCCGGGTCATGGCATCCTGCAAGGCCATCGAGTTCATCACGGTGGCCAGCATCCCCATGTAATCGGCCGTGGCGCGATCCATCCCGGCCGCTGCAGGCGCCACGCCACGGAAGATGTTGCCGCCGCCGATGACCATTGCCACTTCCACGCCCAATTCGACCACTTCCTTGATCTCGGCCACGATGCGCTCGATGACGGCACGATTGATGCCGTAGCTGTCATCGCCCATCAGGGCTTCGCCGGAAAGTTTCAGCAGGATGCGGTTGTAGGCGGGGGCGCGCGCGGCGGTCATGTTCAGGCTTTCTTGGCAGCGGCTGCGGCGGCGGCAACTTCAGCCGCATAGTCTTCCACTTTTTTCTCGATGCCTTCGCCGACGATGAACATCTGGAAAGCGGAAACCGAGGCGCCCTTGCTCTTCAGCAATTGCTCGATGGTCTGCTTGCCATCTTCGGCCTTGACGAACACCTGCCCCAGCAAGGTCACTTCGCGCAGAAATTTCTGCACCGTGCCTTCGGCGATCTTTTCCAGCATCGCTTCGGGCTTGCCTGCTTCGCGCGCTTTCTCGATGGCGATGCGCCGCTCGGTGGCGATTTCTTCCGGGTTGACGCCCGAGGCATCCACCGACTTCGGCTTGCTCGCCGCGATATGCATCGCCAGATCTTTGCCGAGTGTATCGTCGCCGCCGCTGTAATTGACCATCACGCCGATCTTGTTGCCGTGCAGATAGGTGGACAGTTTGCCGGTGGTGGTCGCATAGCGCTCGAAACGGCGCACGGTGAGGTTCTCGCCCAGCTTCATCACCAGCGCCTTGCGATCCTCTTCCACGGTCCCGGTGCCATGGGTCAGGTTCATCGCCAGCAGCGCATCGATATCGGCGGGATCGTTCTTGGCCACGGTTTCGGCCACGTTCTTGGCGAACGCCATGAAATCGTCGTTCTTGGCCACGAAGTCGGTTTCGCAGTTCACTTCCACCACGGCGCCGATCTTGCCGTCAGCCGCCAGGAACGAACCGATCACGCCTTCCGCCGTCACGCGCGAAGCGGCCTTGCTGGCCTTCGCGCCGCTCTTGATGCGCAGCAACTCTTCCGCCGCTTTCGCATCGCCATGGGTCTCGACCAATGCCTTCTTGCATTCCATCATGCCGAGGCCGGTGGCCTCGCGCAGTTCTTTCACCATCGTTGCGGTGATTTCAGCCATGTCACACTCCTAACAATCTCAACTAAATTCAGGTTACAAAAAAGGGGGCTTGCGCCCCCTTGTTGCGGGAAGGCAGCTTAGGCAGCAGCGCTTTCCGCCAACTGCTCGGTCAGTTCGTTGACCGATTGCTCGCGTCCTTCCAGAATCGCATCGGCCATGCCGCGCGCGTACAGGCGGATCGCCTGGCTGGAGTCGTCGTTACCGGGGATCACGAAATCCACGCCGAGCGGGCTGTGGTTGGTATCCACCACGCCGATGACCGGAATGCCCAGCTTCTGCGCTTCGGTGACGGCACCCTTCTGGTAGCCGACGTCGATAACAAAAAGGGCAGAAGGCAGACCTTGCAGATCCTTGATCCCGCCCAAGCTGCGCTCCAGCTTCTCCAGTTCGCGGCGGAACATCAGGCCTTCCTTCTTCGAAACCTTGTCGATGCTGCCGTCCTCGATCATCGCTTCCAGTTCCTTCAGGCGCTTGATGGAAGTCTGCACGGTCTTGAAATTGGTGAGCATGCCGCCGAGCCAGCGGTAGTCAACGTAAGGCGAACCGCAGCGCAGCGCTTCTTCGCGGATGATCTCACGCGCCTGGCGCTTGGTCGCCACGAACAGGATGGTGCCCTTCTTCGCCGCGATCTTGCGCGCTTCCTTCAGCGCGTCGTTGAACATCACGACGGTCTTTTCCAGGTTGACGATATGAATCTTGTTGCGATGACCGAAGATATAGGGGGCCATCTTGGGATTCCAGAAACGGGTCTGGTGTCCGAAATGGACGCCCGCTTCCAGCATTTGACGCATTGTTACTGCTGCCATGTGATTACTCCAATCGTTAAGGGTTAAGTCTTCCACTCGCCAGCCTGATCCCCTGGTTCCCAGAGAACACCCCAACATGAACGAGTGTGTGAATGACTGCCTATTCGGCGGGTGCCGGATAAACAGGGCGCGCATTGTAACCGAAGCTGGATGCGGACTCAAGGACCGCACTGGTTGGTTGTCAGCCCCAAATAGGAATGTCCGCTTTCTCCCAAATAGAAATGTCCGCGGGTGATTAGACTCACCCCTGTCAAAAACAGAGGCGGATATTTTGGGAATGGACAAAGATGAGTCTGAAGACTTGACAAGTCATGGCACATCTTTAAAATGCGCGACCTCTTCCGGGTCGTTAGCTCAGCTGGTAGAGCAGCGGACTCTTAATCCGTTTGTCGCAGGTTCGATCCCCGCACGACCCACCAATATTACCAAGGCCTGCATCGATGCAGGCCTTTATTATTTGGCGATCGTAGCTGCATCGTAGCTAATCACAACGGAATCCAACCGAGTCGCCGCCTTTGCCAGAGTGCTAGTGTAGTGCTGCACTCTTAACGATACTTATTGCAAACCTTTGTGGGTCGGACTTCAGTCCGACATGTCGGGTTAAAACCCGACCCACAAGGGCTTCCCGCACCTTGGCATAAGTTCCAGATAGCGTGCATCACTACACTAGCAGCCTGTCAGACTTCTTTCGCAAGATGCGTTGTCGGCAAAACAGATGGATGCAAGGCGCGAATCGCGGGCAAGGATCATTCCATTGCCAAGATTTGCAACGCCGCAGACGCTGTTTTTATCGGCAACCCTCCGGGACGGGGTGATTTTTCCGTATTGCGGTGTCGCGGCTTGCTGGTTTGGAATGACCAAACTCACTCCGCATGCAGCGCCTCCACCGGATCCAGCCGCGCTGCGTGCAGGGCGGGCGCAACCCCGGCCAGCAGGCCGATGCCGACCGCGGTCAGTTCGGCCAGCAGCACGAACATCCACGGCGTGTGCACCGGCAACGCCGGGAACAGCAGATGCAACCCCTGCGCGATGCCCATGCCGGCCAGCAACCCCAGCACCCCGCCCAGCGCGGAGAGCATCATCGCCTCCCCCAGGAACAGCAGCAGCACCTGCCGTTCGCGCGCGCCGAGTGCGCGCAACAAGCCGATCTCGGCGGTGCGCTCGGTGACGGCCATGGTCATGATGGTCAGGATGCCGACCGCGCCGACCAGCAGCGAGATGCCGCCCAATGCCGCCACGGCGAAAGTGATCACGTCGAGCACCGAGCCCAGCACGTCGAGCGCCTGCTCCTGCGAGATCAGGGTGAAATCCTCGCTGCCGTGGCGCTCGATGAGCCGATCCTTGACGAGGCGGATGACTGGGTCGGCCGCCACGTCGGCGCGGTAGCTCACCTGGATTTCCATCAGGCCGGAACGGTTGAACAGTTCCATCGCGCGCGCGGCGGGAATGAACACAGCATCGTCCAGGTCGAGGCCGAGCACCTGCCCCTTCGGCTGCATCACCCCGATCACGCGGAAGCGCTGGCCGCCGACCCGCAGGTATTCCCCCAGCGGATGTTGCGCCCCAAACAGTTCGCGCCGCACCTTGTCGCCCAGCACCACCACGGCCCGCGCCTGTTCGTCGTCCGCATCCGGCCAGAAACTGCCGCTTTGCACCTGCATGGTAAAGGCGGCGGCGAAGTTGCGCCCTTCGCCGAACACCGTGGCGCGCCGCGTGCGCCCGCCATATTTGAGTTCGGCGTTGCCCATCACGCTCGGGTTCACCTGTTCGACATAAGGCAGGCGGCGCAAAGCGTCGGCATCCGCCAGCGTGATCTGCCGCACCGACCCCAGCACGCCGATGCTGCCGCCCTGCGTCTGCGCCTTGCCCGGCTGGATGGAGATGATGTGGGTGCCGAACTGGGAAAACTCGTTCAGCACGAACTGGTGCAGCCCCTCGCCGATGGAAGTGAGCAGAATCACCGCCGCGATGCCGATGGCGATGCCCAGCCCGGTGAGAAAACTGCGCATGCGGTAGGTGAGGAAACTGGATGACGTCAGCGTAATGAAGTCGCGCAAGTACATGGCATCGTCATTCCGGCCCTTCGGCAGGCTCAGGATAAACTGACCTACGGTCAGGCCGGAATCCAGTGGGGGTATTCAACGTGCAGTCAGGTTTTGTCACGCTTCGCGTGGCTTGTTCGATGCGCTGGATACCGGCCTGCGCCGGTATGACGGGGTTTGTGGTTATGGATTTATCCATCATTTCCCCGCCAGGGCGGCGACCGGGTCGAGCCGCGCCGCGCGCCGCGCCGGCCACACGCTGAACAGGATGCCGGTGCCGAGCGCAGTGGCGCTGGCCGCCAGCACGGCCCACCACGGCGGCGCGACCGGCAGGCTGGGATACAGGAGGCCGATCACCGCGCTGCCGGCGTAGCCCAGCCCCAGTCCGGCGATGCTGCCCACACCCGAAAGCAAAGCGGCCTCGGCGAAGAATAGATGACGGATCTGTCTGCCCGGCGCTCCCAAAGCCTTCAGCAGGCCGATTTCCTTGACTCGCTGCGCCACGGCTATGAGCATGACATTCATGATCAGCACCCCGGCCACCGCCAGGCTGATCGCCGCGATGCCGCCCACGGCCATGGTCAGCGCGGTGAGGATGCGGTCGAAAGTTTGCAGCACGGCATCCTGGGTGATGACCGTGACATCCTTTTCCTGGTGGCGCTCGAACAGGATGCGTTCCGCGTCGCTGCGCGCCTGCTCGATGGCCTCGCGGCTGTTCGCTTCGACCAGCACGCGGAACAGGCCGGCGGTGTTGAACAACTGGTGCGCCGCCGCCACCGGGATGAGCACCAGTTCGTCGGTGCGCATGCCCATGGATTCGCCCTGCGCGGCCAGCACGCCGATGACGCGGAAACGGCGGTCGCCGAGGCGCACCCACTGCCCGATGGCGTTGGCTTGACCGAACAGTTCGGCTTTCATCTGGTTGCCCAGCACGCACACCGAAGTCGTGTCGTGAATATCGCCCGGCGGCAGGAAGCGCCCCGCTCCCAAGCGCATGTGGCGCACTTCGAGCAGGTCTGCGGTGGAACCCAGCACCACCACCTCGCGGTTCAGCGCATCGCGCGACAGGGTGGCCGTGCCGACGGCCAGCGGCGCGATACGCCTGACGGCACGGCTTTGCAAAATGGCCTGCGCGTCCTCCAGCGCAATCTCGCGTGGAATCTGCCCCATCAGCATGCCGGGCGAAACACCCGCCGTCTCGGTGCGCCCGGGCAGCACGATGACGAGATTGGTGCCCAGCGAGGCAAACTGGTCCACCACGTAGCGGCGCGCGCCCTCGCCCAGCGCGGTCAGCACCACCACCGCAGCCACCCCGATGGACATCGCCAGCATCATCAGCAGCGTGCGCGCCGGGCTGCCGCGCAGGCTGCCGGAAGCGAAATGAAACGTATCGGCGAATCTCATTTACTGCGTCATTCCGGCGCAAGCCGGAATCCAGCGAATTGAACAAGCCCCGCGCAGCGGGACAAAAACCAAATGTATATTGAATAACAGCACTGGATTCCGGCCTGCGCCGGAATGACGAGATAGCGCACTACGCTGAATCATTTTGATTCATCGGACAAAATGCGCCCGTCCAGCATGTGAATCTGCCGCCGCGCACGCGCGCCGATCTCCGCATCGTGCGTCACCACCACCAGCGTGATGCCCTGCTCCAGCAAGCTTTCCAGCAATTTCAACACCTCCCACCCGGTCTTGCGGTCGAGGTTGCCGGTGGGTTCGTCGGCCAGCAGCACGGTCGGATTCATCACCGTGGCGCGGGCGATGGCCACGCGCTGGCGCTGGCCACCGGAGAGCTGGTCGGGTCGATGGTCGGCGCGCGCTCCCAAACCATAGTTCTGCATCAAGACTTCGACACGCTGTTTGCGCTCTTCCACCGGGATGCCAGCCAAAACCATCGGCAGCTCGACGTTCTGCGCGGCCGTCAGGCGCGGCACCAGATGGAAAGACTGGAACACGAAACCGATCTTTTCGCGCCGCACGCGCGCCTGTTGTTCGTCGTTCAGCGCAGTGACGTTGCCACCGTCGAGCAGGTAAGTGCCGGCAGTCGGCCGGTCGAGCAGACCTAGCACGTTGAGCAGGGTGGATTTGCCGGAGCCGGACGGCCCCATGATGGAGATGTATTCGCCCGCGCCAAAACCCAGATCGATGTCGCGCAAGGCGGCGACCTGCTGGTCACCCACGACGAAGGTGCGGCAAACGTTCTGCAGTTCGATCATGGGGCGATTGCAGCGGCTTCCGCCTCCGCGCGCGCGCCGGCTTTCACGCCTGCACGGTCCAGCGACAACACCACACGCTCCCCTGCGGCCAGCCCTGCGCTCACTTCGGCATATTCCCAGTTCGACAGACCGGTGGTCAATTTGCGTTCTTCCAGCACGCCGTCGCGGCCAAGCAGCAACACTCGGTTGCCTTCCAGCAGCGCCCGCGCCGGAACGCGCAGGACGTTCTGATGCACCTCGTGGATGATCTCCACATCGGCGCTGTAACCCACCAGCAGATCGTCTCCCGGCTGTAGTTTGTAGAATTCGACCTCGACTTCGACCGTGCGCGCCTGTTTTTCCAGATCGAGCACATAGGGCGCGATGCGCCGCACTTTTCCGCCGAAGGTTCGACCCTTGATCGCGTCCAGCGTGATGCGCGCCGTCTGGCCGACCTTGAGCTTGGACGCGTCCACCTCGTCGATGGGCGCGCTTACGTACAGACAACTGTCGTCGATCAGATCAATCGCCGGCAAAGTGAGGATGCCGGGCGGCGACGGCGTGGCGTATTCACCGAGTTCGCCGCTGATGTCCGCCACCACGCCGTCAAACGGTGCGCGCAGCACCATGCGTTCCAGTTGCGCGCGCGCAACCGCGATGCGCGAACGGCTCTGCTCGATGTCGCCCCTGGCCGAGGCGCAGGCTGCCTGGCGGGCTGCGGCATCGGTCTGAGCGCGGTCCAGTTGTTGCGCGGAGATGAATCCCTTGTCGCGCAGTTCCTGCGAGCGGAGCGCGTCGCGTTGCGCGGCTTCGGCCAACGTGCACACCTCCTCCACCCGCGTCAGCGAAACCTTGAGCTGTTCCTGCGCCAACCGCTCCTGCGCGTGCAGGTCGTCGTTCCACAGTTCCAGCAGCACATCGCCCTTGCGCACATGCTGGCCCTTCTTCACCTTCAATTTGGAAATCTGGCCGCCGGCCGAGGGCGACATCTTGGCGCGGCGGCAGGCATTCACCGTACCGGCGCGGGTATTGCTGACCGAAGCTTCGACAACGCCGCGCTCGACTGCTTGCAACACCACCGGGATCGGTTTGGCGCGGGTCAGCCACACGAACGCCGCCACGAGCACGACCGCTCCCAAAAGGGAGATGAAAAGTTTTTTATGGCGGGACAAAAGCGAACCGGAAGATGACAGCGTCATTGACACTCCTGACTGTTCGCGACCTAGAAGCGAGGGGAAATGGTGCCGATGACCGGAATCGAACTGGTGACCTACGCGTTACGAGTGCGTTGCTCTACCAACTGAGCTACATCGGCATACCGGCGCGGATTATATGCGGAGAGGCCACGGGGCGGCAATGCAGATTTGCATGTTGGCGGTTTTAAGCGTGTGCTGCCGGTGAGTTTGCTCACGCCGCGTCGGACTTAAGTCCGACCCACAAAACCCTGCCGTTCGGCGTGGGTCGGGTTTTAACCCGACAGATTGTGCGATTACAACCCGGACCGTCAGATTGAAGTTCGCCCCACGCTGTCAACGCCAGCGATAGGGGGCGACATCGAACGGTTGCGGATGACCTTCCATCTCGTTCAGCAAAATCTCCACGCTGGCCGGCGCCATGGTCACGCCATACCGGAAGTGACCGCTGTTGATAAACAGATTGGACAGGTCCGGATGGCGGCCGATGGTCGGAATATTGCCGGGCGACCCCGGACGCAAACCCGCCCAATGTTTGACGATGGGTTGGTCGCGCAAGGCCGGCAACAGGGCAACGGCGCGGCGCAGCAGCGACTCGCGCGCTTCACCGGTCGTGGATTTATCAAAACCGACATCTTCCAGCGTGCTGCCAACCAGCAAGTGCCCGTCGCGGCGCGGGATGAAATACAGATCGCCCTGCAGCAGAATGTGTGGCAAGGGCGGCGCATCGAATTTGAACAACAGCATCTGGCCGCGCATCGGCTTGATCTCGGCATGCAAGGCATGCTCGGCCAGCAGCACCTGGCTCCACGCCCCCGCCGTCACGACATAATTGTCGGCCACGAAAGCCCCGCGCGTGGTCTGCAAACCGGTCACCCGCCCGCCCGCAGCGGGGAGGTGCCCGACCGCGCACTGCTCGACGATGCGCCCGCCCAGGCGCAGCACCTCTGCCCGCAGCGCCTGCAACAAGCGTGGATTGCGCACCTGTGCAACCTCGGGGAGGAACAAGGCTTCTCCCTCTCCCTCAATTTCTCGCCCTGCGGGAGAGGGAAGACAGGCAACCCCATGCGCTGCGCACCACTGCGTGGCCGCCTGAACATCGAACGGCGGCAACACCCGCATGCCGCAACGGTTGTATTCCGGATCGATGCCGGTCGCGGCATGCAGACGTTCTGCCCACGATGCAAACAGCGACATGCTGCGCAACGCCAGTCGCGTCACTTCTTCGGAGTAATCCCACGGACACAGCGGCGACAGGATGCCGCCCCCCGCCCAGGACGCCTCGCGCCCGACCTCGCCGCGTTCCAGCACGGTCACCGCAGCGCCTTGCCGCAAAAACGCTTCCGCCGTCGCCAGCCCCAGTGCGCCCGCACCGATTATTACGATTTCACTCACGCCAACTTCCTTGTCTCAAGGCATATAAAACAAAACAGCGGGCGAACCCGCTGTCAGGATTTACCGACTGCGACGATCACCACGTCTTCGGTGATGCCGAGTTGCAAGCATCATTGCTCTCGTGCCACTGGCGGATGCCATTGTCCTTGATCAACAGACAGCCGTCGCCCGCCTGCGCACTGCCCGCCACGGGTACCGCGCGAATCTCGAAAGTCTGATCCGGCGTACCACTAAAGGCCAAGGTATAGCGCTCGTCCTCGGTCTTGCCCGTGGTTTTGCCGAGACCGCCTGCGGCATTGCCGTCGTAGGCCGTGGTCAGATTGGGCGAGTAGGCATTCGAATTGAGATAGATCTTCTCCTGCACACTCGCCAGTTGCAGCAGCTCGGTTTGGGCGGCTGCCCGCGAACTTTTGATGCGGTAACTGCCGTAACTCGGCACGGCGATCGCGGCCAGGATACCGATGATCACCACCACGATCATCAGTTCGATCAGCGTGAAACCGCGTTGTCTTTTATTCATGTTTTCTCCTCGTGTCTCAATCGTTGCGCAACTCATGCCAGGAAACACGTCCGGTATGCGCGCGCGTGCCGCGTTCGTCACCGCCGTTGACAATGTTCGAATCCGCCGAATCTTCATGCACGACATCCGTTACGCAATTTCCGTCCGCATCGCAGGTCACGGTCGTAATCGTTTTACGCCCATCCCCACCGGTCAACAGGGTACGGGTGATGGTCGCCTGCGCCCCGTTGCTGAAAGTGATAACGGTGGTGATGACATCGCCCAGCACGTTGCGCGCCACGCTGGTCACGGTCGCCCCGCTGGTGCCGGAGAGATCCCCCAGCTTCGGGTCGGTCGAGCCGGCTGCAGGCGTGGTCGGCGAACTGCTGCCATTGTCCGCAGCAGGCGTCTTGGTCCAGCCTGCAGCACCATAACAGCCGTTATCCGGATGGTGCCAGTAGGTTGTGTATTCGACCAGGACATAAGCCGCGTGATCCGCACTCTTGACGCGCCAGCCATATTCGGGACGCCCCAGCGGGTCGTTCAGTTCGAGCGCGCTGTTCGGCGTGGTGTCCTTGATGAGCTGGATGGTCAGCGCGCCGCCATGACGCACCCCGACCGAGTTGAGGGAAACCGTGGAGGCCGACCAGCCGTTGATGCCGGGTCCATCCACCCCGTTGGCGGGCGGAATGATCGGCTGGTACATATTGCCGTCGGTGGTCGAACCATCACGTCCGCCGCAACCCGGATTGATCGGGTGCAAGCCGACCCGCACATCGCCATTGCCCCACCAGTCCTTGGCACTCAAGGCATCCGTCGGCATGTTGAACACCAGGCTGCCGATCGGCTGGAAGCCGGTTCCGGACGTGCCGGTCACATTGGAGGTGCCGTTATAGGTCGGCAGTGTGGCCACATCCAGCGTGGGCGCGATCAGTTGATCGTAATAGCCGCCATCGCCTTTCTTGTGATAGCCGACATCGAGGCTGGGTTCATAGGTGGCATCGCCGATGTGGAACTTCACCGCCGGGTTGAGGTACTGGTTATGGATCAGCACCTTGTACTTGGTGGCCGTCGAGGTGATCGCCTGGGACAGCTTGTGCGCCGTACCGCTGCTCGGATTCAGCATATCCACCCCGGTGCGGTCGTACTTGTCATCGTACTGGTGCACGTGGGCATCCGAATTGCCGTTCTTCGAACTGCAACTCTTGGTTACGGTGACATTGCTCAACGCCGCCGCGCCCCCGCTGAAGGTCGTTACCGTCAACGCCGGCTTGAAATTGCTCCAGCCGGTGGCGGGAGTACCGGGTACGGCCGCACTGCCGGGCGTACCTCCCGCAGTCGCCGTGACCGTGAAGGTCTGTGTGCCAGCCAGAGTCTGTGTCCCCACCGCGACCGATGCCCCGTTGACATAGGTCGAAGTATCCACCAGACACACCGATTTGTTATCCATGGCGGCGCAGGTCGGGGTGATGCTGCTGCCCCCCACGTAAGCCTTGATCGTGCCGGAGGTGCCGATGGCACTCACAATGGCGGCTGCGGAAGATATTGCATCCTTATTTCTGCCTATCGAAATATCCGTTGCTTTGGCGATAAGCGTGCCCACCATGATGCTGGCCGTGCCACTGCTCAAATCGGCTTTGATCTTGCTACTCGGACTTACATCTTGAGTCTTGCCGCCACTGAATGTGATCAGCCCGGTCGGATAGGTCGCGGGTACCGCCGGCGTGCCGGGCGTGCCGGGCGAACCCGGCGACGAGGTACCATCCCCCACGACGATCACTTTGCCATTGTAGCTAGTGCCCGCAACAGGCGCGGTGAGCTGGATCACATTGCCCACCACTGTCGCGGTGTAACCCCCTGCCACCGCATTCTTCAGGGTGGCGGCGTTGGCGTTGGTGTCCGCACCGTCGGGAAGGTTGACGATGGTTTGCGCCGGAATCACGGTGACGCCATCCACCGTGATCGCCCCAAGCGTTGCGGGCAGATAGGGCGTTTGGCCATCCGTGCCGACGGTGATGAACGCAGTTGCCTTGGCGGCCGGTACATTCACCCCGGTCTGTGTCGTACACAGATTCCCCGTGCTGCCGTTGTAGAAGATATCCACGTCGAAGTGGCCGCCGGTCACGCCGAAGGTGATTTCGTTTACCGGGAAGATGGCATCGGCGTTGCGGTTGAAGAACGTCGTGTTGAGGGTCTGCAACTGCACCAGAATCGGTTGCGACATCACGCCGTAAGAAAGGAATTTCCCGACCGGAATGCCATCTGTCCCGGGAATCGGGTCGCCCACGGCAGCGCCCCCCGGAAGCGTGTCGCTGGCGATGTACTGGATGCGGTCGCCATTGTTCAGGATCTGGTTGTTGTCCAGATCGAGGAAGGGGGAATCCTTGCTGCCGCCGGTCAGAAAATCCAGCTCCATCAGCCAGTTCTCCCCCCGCACGGTGGTGCCCGAACTCAAGCTGGCCGTGGCGGTCGCGCCGCTGCCGTTGCCGGTGATGGTAACCGTCGGCGCCGAGGTATAGCCGGTACCGGACGAAACCACCTTGATGCCGGTGATGACGCCGCCACTTAAAGTTGCCGTGGCACTCGCGCCGCTGCCACCGCCCCCGGAGAAATTGACGGTCGCCGTGGTGTAACCCGATCCGCCAGCGGTCACAGCCACCGCCGTCACGGAAGAGGCGCCCGACAACGTCGAAACGGTAGGATTGTGGCTGGTGAAATAGAAGCGCCCGCTGGCAATGAAACTGCCCTCGCCCACCAGTTTTTCCCCGGCAGGCAGCGCGACGACCCAACCTTTATCCCCCCCGCTCGCCCAGTTTGGGGTCTGGATGTTGAGGCTGCGCCGCACGCGCGTGGTCGCGCCCGTGCTGCCATCCACATAATTTCGCTCTTCCAGATTTGAGGTCATCAGAGTGGTATTGGCGACCGGCGCGCCATCCCAGATGCCATAGACATAGTGCACCGTGCTATCCGTGGTATCGGCGGTATCCAGCATGGCGCCAGTGCCGAAGGTCACCATGAATCCACCGCTGGGATGCAGCGCCACCCCGGGTGTTGAGGTGATCGGCTGGGCCGGCGAAGTGGTGTGCAGGGCACTCACGCTCCAGCTGGCCGCCGAGGCATTGGTCAGATCGAATTTCCACATCGTGCCCTTGAGGTCGCCGGCATAGACGCGATCGATCTTGCCGTCCCGATTGATGTCGATCGGCGCGACGCTGAAGATGCCATTCGGGCTGGCTGCACTGCCGCCGCTTCCCGCCTGAATCCTGGCGATCAATTGGCCGCTGGCGGCATTGATCACGTACAGGTAAGCCTGATAATCCCCCAGCGGATTGTTGTTGTAACCGTTCCCCGCAATGATCGCGTCCACGCCGCCCGCATTGACCTTGGCAATGGCCTGCGCCCCGTAGGTAAAACCCAGGTTGTTATAGGCCGTGCTGACCGTCGGCGTCGCATTGTTCAGTTTACCGGTCGTGCCGTCGATCTCCCACAGCGCCTTGCCCACCACGTCAGACTCGCTGCTTGCCGCGAGCCCGCTGCTGCCCTCGATATTCAGCGCATACAGACCGCGCCCGCCCGCCCCCAGGCTCCCCGCCAGAATACGGGTCGGCGTGCCGGAAATATCGATGCTGCGAATATTGATCCGCCCATCCACAAAATAGTCGTGCGGATTGGTCAGGCCGCCGTAGGGATGTGCCAGCTTCGCCATCTTGTTCAGCAACATGGAAGGGATATATGCCCAGCGCTCCGCGCCCGTCGTGGCGTTGATGGCGTGCAGCATGCCGTCATTGGCCCCGACAAAGATTGTGGGATTGGTGGCATCTGCAACATAGAACGGGCGGGAGTGAATGATATCGCCCAAGGTCGGGCCGCCGGTGCCATCCGCCTCGGCAGAACGATTGCGCATGCCGGCCGGACTTTCGTTGCTGCGGTCACCGCGCAGAAAATTCACGATCTGGTCGCCGTTGAAGCTGGTGATGTTGATCGTGCTGGTCGGGAAATAACTCTGCTGCGAGGCCGACAGGTTGGCATAGCGAAAAGGAATGGCCGCGGAAGGCGAGGCCGCATTGCGCGTGGCGATGAAACGGCCGCTATCCCAGTTTTGCAACGCCAGTTGTGCCGCCGCACCGCCGACCCAGGGTTCGGCCGAGAAATTGATGTTGCCGCCGGAATCAACCGGATAGGCAAACAGATTCCCGCTCCAGAATTCGCGCTCGTAATCAGGACGGAATATCCGTTCATTGCCGGAAGTCAGGCTGAAATTGGTCACATCGTCCTGCGCCACATAGCCGACCGGCTGATCCTGTGGCACGAAAGCTGTGCTGGCCGAGCTGATCGCGTAGGCGACATTCGCGGCGATCCCGGCCAGCAGGATCATGGCCGGCCATGACACGGACTGGATTTGTTTAACCACCGGCTTGTTTATTGCGCTCATGATGAACCTCCCGTCAACACGCGGTTAACACGCTGTAATAAGACCTGACCAGCTTGCTGCTCCCGCGCGCGCTGCTGCCGCGCGCGGTGATGACATAGGTATTGACCTTGTTGCAGGCGGTGCTCTGCGGAACCCCCGCCACATAGTTCTCGCCAATTTGCACGGCATCCGTTGACATCAGCTGCACGATGCGGCGTTGCGTAGTTGTTCCCACCGAGTCAGTGCCATCCCAGGCCATGCCGAACGGATCAAGGTTCGCCCCTTTTGGATAAAGCCCGCTCGGCGCTGCGGTCACCGAGGAGGCTGCCGAAAAATCCGCATTGTTGATATCGATCGCAGCGATTTTCAAAGCATTTTCGGCATCACTCAAAGCGGCTTCGGCATTGCTCAAGGCGTTGTTTTCGAACTGCAGGTTGCCTGCCAGTTTATAGGCGGTATCCGAGGTGGTCATCGCCATGACCCCCAACAACATCAGCACGACCAGCATGATCATGCTGATCACCAAAGTTGAGCCGCGTTGAGCCTGAACGATCATGGCGTATTCCTTACTCATGGAAGTTGCGCACCTGCACGGTGGCGGTGAACAGTTGGCGGCGGAAACCGTCGTTGAAAGTGTTGCTCCAATCCCCCAGGCTGTAAGGGGTGCTGTTGACGTAACCCGGCTCGGGTTTCGAATTCTTCGACAACAAGCTGATGCGGACCGAACTGACATCTTCCCAGTCCGCATCGGAAGTGATCTGATCGGCAGGGTAGTACTGCGTGGTGTTGCTGGCGAATGGGGTACGCCCATACTCTACTTGCAGTTGTTCGATGCCATTCACCACCAGTTCCTTGACGAAAGCATCCCCCTGCAAGGCAAGCCGGCACAATGCGCTCTGGCCGGTATCCCCGCCGCCTGCACAATCCCCCTGTCCGATGTAATAAACGTATTGCTGCACCAGAAAATCAGCCAGCGGCTCACCGAAGGGCGTGCCATCCACGTTTTGCGGATCACCCGTGGTGGCCACCGCACTGGCTGCGGCCTTGAACATTTCGCCTTTGGTAAAGGTCGAGCGGAAATACACGTTGTTGGGCACCAATGGGCCGCTGGTCAACGCCGCCGTGGCCACCCGGCGTATCACCAGCACATCGCCCTGAACATAACCGCTGGACAAACAGTTGGCAGCAAAAGGATTGCTGTCATTCGCTCCCCATACGCCCTGGCTGATCTTGTTGACGAAAGTCCCCGGCCCTGCACCGCCTGCCAGACATTCATTGGTCACACTGACCGTCGAAGGATTGGGCGCGACCCAGGTGTAGCCGCGAAAATCCGCATGGCGCAGTTGTGTTTGCAAGTGGGTCATGGCGTAACGGCCGTTTTCCTGCAACTCGGCGGTCTTGTCGTTGGTCTGGCTGTTGCGCGTATTGCTGGTCACCACGCCGACCAGCCCGGCAATGATCATCAAGCCGATGGCAATCGAGATCATCAGCTCGATCAGACTGAAACCCTGCACCGTTCGCGCCGGAAAGGTAGTCGGTTTGAGTGTTATTTGTTTCATGATCTGCTATCCCAGTCTCTCAAGTACAGCCTGCCACCGCAGGCGGGCAATAGTGCAGGACACGGTCAAAGGTATAGGAAAACGGCACGGCGGAATCACGATCGGTCCAACTGATCTGGATCCGGTAAGTCGCCGTCACTGTGGGCGGTGTGTTGGTCAGAGTTGGCGTGACATTCCAGCTCGCCCCCGGCAGCCGATTCACCACGGCCGTCTCCCATTGACTCAAGTCGTACTGCGCCAGGCTGGCGGCATCACAGGCGTTCACGGCACAATCCGCCACCGCACTGGCCGCAGATACGCTGCTGGCCGCATAGTCGCCTGTGATCGCCGCCGGCTTGTTGGCTTCCATCCGTTCTGCCAGGTCGGAGGAGAGAAAAACGGCTTGGGTGCGGAATTCGCTGTTCTTGCCCACTTTCATCGCATACAACTGCAAGCCCGCAGTCCCGAGCAGCGCCGTGGCGATGATGACCAGGGTAATCAGAATCTCGATCATGGAAAAACCCTGCTGGGAAATATGGGGCCTGATTGTTGTCGAGTGAAGTTCCATGTTCATCCCCTACGGCCTGGATATGTTGCCTGTCACACTGACCTGGATAATCTTGTTGTCCAGTCCGGTGCCGCCTGCGGTCAGGGTGGCAGCACCCAATCCACTGCTGCCATTTGGCCTGAACTGGATCCCGTTCGCCGGACCTGTCAACGTCAGCGTGGCCGGCAAGGGCGCATGAACCGCGACCGGTGTCGTGCAGGCGGTACTACCCACGTCCACGCACACCAGCCAGCCATTCTGCCAATCGGTCGTGTTGCCGCACGTCGCATCGTCGGCGCGCACACACAACAGCACAGCCGTGTTGCGCTTGATCGACTCGCTGCGCGCACGATTGAGATCGCTCACGAGCTGGCTGACTTGCGAATTCAACCGGGTACGATTGATGAAGTCCGTGAACGACGGGCCAGCCAGCGCCGCCAGAATCGCGGCAATCGCAATCACGATCAGCAGTTCAGCCAGCGTGACGCCGCGTTGCACTTTGCATGTTGCATCCGGTTTCATGTATCCGCCCTTTCGAGGCAGTGGAATTGGCATGCAGTATTGAACCTGAAATCTGGAAATGCAAGATTTGGCGGACAGGCGGCAGATTGGACGGATAAACGGTTAAGTTAGGGCAACAATCAATTAGCCAACGCCTTCGGGATCGGGAACGCCACGTTCTCCTCTATCCCGTCCAGCTCGCGCACCTCATCCGCGCCCAGTTCGCGCAGGCGGGCGATCACTTCACTGACCAGTATCTCGGGCGCGGAAGCGCCGGCACTGAGGCCCACCCGCTGTTTGCCTTGCAGCCATTCCGGTTTGAGTTCGCCGGCGTTATCCACCAGATAGGCAGGCACGCCCAGATTTTGCGCCACTTCGCGCAGGCGGTTGGAATTGGAACTGTTGGGCGAGCCGACCACGATGACCAGATCGCATTGCTGCGCCAGTGCCCGCACCGCATCCTGCCGGTTCTGCGTGGCATAGCAGATGTCATCTTTCTTCGGACCGGTGATGAACGGAAAGCGCGTCTTCAGCGCGGCGATGATGGCGCTGGCGTCGTCCACCGACAGCGTGGTCTGCGTCACGTAAGCCAGGTTCTGCTCGTCTGTCACCTGCAACTTCCCCACATCGGCGGGCGATTCGACCAGATACATGCCGCCCTCGCTTTGCCCCATGGTGCCTTCCACTTCCGGGTGACCCTTGTGGCCGATCATCACGATCTCCCTGCCCTGTCCGCGCATGCGCGAGACTTCGATATGCACCTTGGTCACCAGCGGACAGGTGGCGTCGAACACGGTGAGGTTGCGCGCTTCGGCTTCGTGTCGTACCGCCTGCGGCACGCCGTGAGCACTGAAGATCAGGATGCTGCCATCCGGCACTTCACGCAAGTCCTCGATGAAGATTGCGCCCTTGGCTTTCAAGCCCTCCACCACAAACGTGTTGTGCACCACTTCGTGCCGCACGTAGATCGGCGCGCCGTGCAGCGCCAGGGCACGCTCGACAATCTCGATCGCACGATCGACACCGGCGCAGAAACCGCGCGGATTAGCCAGCAGAATTTGCATGTCTTTTCCCCTTGAAACTATCCAGAATCAGCAGCGCCGCACCACAGGTAATCGCCGCATCTGCGACGTTGAATGCGGCAAAGTGGTAACCCGCCCAGTGGAAATCCAGAAAGTCCACCACGTAGCCGTAAACAATGCGGTCGAGCAGATTGCCCAATGCGCCGCCGAGGATGAATGCCAGCGCGAAGCTGAATAATGTTTCCGCCTGATGTTTGCGCAGCAACCACGCGATCCAGACCGATGCGACGACGGCAATACCGGAAAACAGCCAGCGCTGCATGCCGCCGGCATCGTGCAGAAAACTGAATGCTGCGCCGGTGTTGTGTGCCAGCACCAGATTGAAGAACGGGGTAACGGCGAGGACTTCGCCATAGACGAAGTGATGGCCGATCGCCGTCTTGCTCAACTGGTCGAGGACGATGACGATCAGGGAGATGCTCAACCACCGGGTCATGCTTCAGCTCCGGCCATCGTCATTCTTGTACCGCCCTGTGGGTCGGGTTTCAACCCGACAAAATCCCGATCGTTCCTGACCCCCTTGTCGGACTGAAGTACGACCCACAAACCCCCCGTCGTTGCCCGCGGATCGTTTTTGATGCCCCTGTCGGACTGAAGTCCGACCCACAAACGCCTCTCGTTTCCCTGTGGGTCGGGTTTCAACCCGACAAAAAAACGTCGGGTCGAAACACGACCTGCACATCCGCGCCGGAATGGCATGAACTTAGGCATATTTCCGTGGCTCGCCCGCGCCGAACAAATTGCTGACACAGCGCCCGCACAGCGTGGGATGGCCGGCATCGGCACCGACATCCGCGCGGTAATGCCAGCAGCGCCCGCATTTCGGGTGCGCGGAAGGGGTCACCCTGATTTCCAGTTCGCCGTCATGCAGGTGCACGTTGGCGCGCGAGGTGATCAGCACCAGACGCAGGTCGTCGCCCAGCCGGGACAGCAATTCGAACGTTTCCCGCGGCGCATACACATCGACTTCCGCCTGCAAAGCCGAACCGATGGCGCCCGCCGCGCGCTGTTCTTCCAGTTTTTTGTTCACCTGTTCGCGCACGGCGCGGATAGCCCACCAGACACTCACGGTTGCGCCGTCCAGGCCCGCATCCGGCAGCGCGTACCACACTTCCTCGAACACGCTCGCTTCCTCGTTGCCGCGCAGGGTGGCCCAGACTTCCTCGCCGGTGAACGAGAGGATGGGCGCGATCAGGCGCGCCAACGCCTGGTTGATGTGATACAGCGCGTTCTGTGCCGAGCGCCGCGCTTTTGAATGCGCGCCGGCGGTATAGAGACGGTCTTTCAGGATGTCCAGATAGAACCCGCCCAGGTCTTCCGAGCAGAAGCCCAGCAGTTTTTGCACCGCAAAGTGGAATTCGTAGCGCGCGTAATCGGCGCACATCCCGTCCTGCAACTGCTGCGTCAGCCCCAGCGCATAGCGGTCGATCTCCAGCCATTCCGCGACCGGCAACGCATCGCGTTCGGCGTCGAAATCGCTCACGTTGGCCAGCAAAAAGCGCAGGGTATTGCGGATGCGGCGGTAGCCTTCCACCACGCGCTTCAGGATTTCGTCCGAGATCGTCAGTTCGCCGGAATAGTCGGTCGAAGCCGTCCACAGGCGCAGGATGTCCGCGCCCAGGGTGTCGAGAATCTTCTGCGGCGCGATCACGTTCCCTTTCGACTTCGACATCTTGTGGCCGTTGCCGTCCACCACAAAACCGTGCGTCAGCAGCGCGTCATACGGCGCGCGACCGTTGATGGCACAACCGGTGAGCAGGCTCGACTGGAACCAGCCCCGATGCTGGTCGGAGCCTTCCAGATAGAGGTCGGCGGGCGAACGCAGCCCGTCGCGTTTCGCCAGCACCGCGTAATGCGTCGCGCCGGAATCGAACCACACGTCCAGCGTGTCGGTCAGCTTGCGGTAGTGCGCCGCATCCTCGCCCAGCAATTCGGCACTCTCCAAAGAGAACCAGGCTTCGATTCCGGATTGCTCGACCCGTTTCGCGATCTGTTCCAGCAATTCCGGCGTGCGCGGGTGCAGTTGCAAGGTCTCCTTGTGCACGAAGAACGGCATCGGCACGCCCCAGTTGCGCTGGCGCGACACGCACCAGTCGGGGCGGTTACGGATCATCGCCTCCAGCCGCGCGCGCCCCCAGGCCGGGAAAAATTGGGTATGCGCCACCGCATCATTTGCCAGATCGCGCAGCGTCGCGCCCTCCCCGCCCTGCTCCATGCCGATGAACCACTGCGGCGTGGCGCGGAAGATGATCGGCGTCTTGTGCCGCCAGCAATGCGGGTAACTGTGTGTCACCTTTTCCTGGTGCAGCAAATGCCCGCTGGCCGCCAGCGCTTGCAGCACGATGTCGTTGGCTTTCCATACGAACACCCCGGCCAGCGGCGTCTCGCCCACCGGCGGCGTGGTGGAAATGAACTTGCCGTCATCGCCCACCGGATTGTTCACCGGCAAACTGTACTTCTGCCCCACCACATAGTCGTCCACGCCGTGCGCCGGGGCGGTGTGCACCAGCCCGGTACCGGCTTCCAGCGTGACATGCTCGCCGCAGATGACGGGCACGATGCGGTCGTAGAACGGATGTTGCAGGGGCAGGTTTTCCAGCACCGCGCCATGGCAACAGGCGGCCCTGCCGTCGCCCCGGTCATTGCTGCCGGCAAGACCATAGCGCTCGAGACACGCCGCCGCCAGATCGGCCGCCAGGATCAGATAACCCTTGTCGGTGCGCACCAGGTCATACACCAGTGCGGGATGCACGCTCACCGCCTCGTTCGCCGGCAGGGTCCACGGCGTGGTGGTCCAGATCACCGCATACACCTTGGCATTGCCGGGCAGCGACACGCCGAACGCGCGCCCCACAGCCCCGGTATCCTTGACCTCGAACGCCACATCCACCGCAGCCGACACCTTGTCCTCGTATTCGACCTCGGCCTCGGCCAGCGCGCTCTGGCAGTCCAGACACCAGTTCACCGGCTTGCGCCCCTGGTACAGATAACCCTGTTCCTGAATTTTTCCGAGCGCGCGGATGATGTCGGCCTCGGTCTGAAAATCCATGGTCAGGTAAGGCTGGTCCCAATCGCCCAGCACGCCGAGACGGATGAAATCCTTCTTCTGGCGTTCCACCTGCTGCTTTGCATATTCGCGGCACAGTTCGCGGAATCGGGAGGCCGGAATCGCCTTGCCGTGTTGCTTCTCCACCTGCAACTCGATCGGCAGGCCGTGGCAATCCCAGCCCGGCACGTAAGGCGCGTCGAAGCCGGACAGGGTCTTGCTCTTGATGATGATGTCCTTGAGGATTTTGTTCACCGCATGGCCGATGTGGATGTCACCGTTCGCGTAGGGCGGGCCGTCGTGCAGGATGAACTGCGGGCGTCCTTGCGCCGCCTTGCGCAGGCGCCGGTAGCGCTGTTGCGCCTGCCAGTGCGCCAGCATCTGCGGCTCGCGTTTGGCCAGGTCGCCGCGCATCGGGAAGCTCGTGTCGGGCAGATTCAGCGGATATTGCTTTTTGTCTTCGCTCATATTTTTCTCAACAACAACTCATTCAAAATTTCCGCCACGTCATTCCGGCGAAAGCCGGAATCCAGCGCATTTATCAAAAATGCAGTCGGGTTTTGTCCCGCTTCGCGGGATTGTTTAATCACCTGGATTCCGGCCTACGCCGGAATGACGACCACATTCACTCATGTTCGGCAAACCACTGCTTTGCATTATTGACATCCAGCGCGATCTGCCGCGTCAGCGCTTCCAGATTCGGGTAGCGCGCTTCGTCGCGCAGTTTGTGCAGAAATTCCACGCGCAGATGTTTGCCGTAAATCTGTTGCGAAAATTCGAACAGGTGCACTTCCAGCACGTGCCGCGCATCGTGGCGCACCGTCGGCCGCACCCCCAGACTGGCGACGCCCTGCAACACCCCGACCCCGTCCGAATGCGCCTCCACCACATAGATCCCCTTGAGCGGCGGCAGATTGTGTTTCATCTGCACGTTGGCGGTGGGGAAACCGAGCGTGCGTCCCAGGCCGTCGCCGTGCACCACACGCCCGCTGATGCTGTACGGGCGCCCGAGATAGTCGCGCGCCAGATCCAGCCTGCCCTCCGCCAGGGCGGCGCGAATGGCGGTGCTGGAAATGCGCACCCCGTCGTGCAGCACACTGTGCACTGCCGCAACTTCGAAACCGCGCCGCGTGCCGATATGCTGCATCAGCGCAAAGTCACCACTGCGTCCGCTGCCGAAACGAAAATCGTCACCGATCAGCACGAACTTGGCGTGCACCCGGTCTTGCAGGGCATGGATGAATTCGTCGGCGGTCATGCGCGCGAAACCCGCGTCGAAGCGGCACACATGCACCCGGTCCACCCCCAGCGCGCGGAACAGCTCCAGCTTCTCGCGCAAGCTGGTCAGTCGTACCGGCGCCTGCTGCGGGGTAAAAAATTCGCGCGGGTGCGGCTCAAAAGTAACGACGGCGGTCTGCACCCCGCGCGCTTGCGCCGCCTGTTGCAACTCTTGCAGCAGCGACTGGTGGCCGCGGTGCACCCCGTCGAAATTGCCGATGGTGACGGCACAGGGCTGAAGCGTGTCGGAATGGAAGTCGCGCAGGATTTGCATAAGGCGCGGATTATACATTTCTTGTTGGGTTAAAACCCGACCCACAGAGCACGACGATGGTTTTGTGGGTCGGACTTTAGTCCGACGGGTATCGTGAAAATGAACCGGCGTTGTCGGGATAAATCCAGACCTACATCACCTGACAACCTCGCCCCACAGATCATGCTCGTCCGAGTCGGTGATCCTCACCGTGACGAATTCGCCCACTGCCAGGTCTTCGCCGTTGATATAAACCAGCCCGTCGATCTCCGGCGCATCGGCGGCACTGCGCGCGACCGAGCCTTCCTCGTCCACATCGTCCACCAGCACGGTTAGGGTCTGGCCGACTTTTTTCGCCAGCTTGGCGGCGCTGATCTCTTCCTGCAGATACATCAGGCGCGCGAGGCGATCTTCCTGCTCCTCGGAATCGACGTGGTCGGGCAATGCATTCGAGGCGGCGCCCTCCACCGGCGAGTATTTGAAGGCACCGACGCGGTCCAGTTGCGCCTCTTCGATGAAGTCGAGCAGTTCTTCGAATTCCTCTTCCGTCTCGCCGGGAAAGCCGACGATGAAGGTGCTGCGCAACACGATCTCCGGGCAGGTCTCCCGCCATTGCCGGATGCGCTTCAGCACGTTCTCGCTGCTGGCCGGACGCTTCATCAGTTTCAGGATGCGCTCGTTGGCGTGCTGGAACGGGATGTCGAGGTAAGGCAGGATTTTCCCCTCTGCCATCAGCGGGATGGCCTCATCCACGCTCGGATAGGGATAAACATAATGCAGGCGCGTCCATACACCGAGGCTGCCCAGCGCGCCGGCCAGGTCGGTCATGCGCGTCTTCAGCGGGCGGCCGTTCCAGAAGCCGGTGCGATATTTCATGTCCACGCCGTAAGCCGAGGTGTCCTGTGAGATGACCAGTAGTTCCTTGACGCCGGACTCGACCAGCTTTTCCGCTTCCTGCATGACTTCGTGCACCGGACGGCTGACCAGGTCGCCGCGCAGGGACGGGATGATGCAAAAGGTGCAGCGGTGGTTGCAGCCTTCGGAGATCTTCAGATAGGCGAAGTGTTGCGGCGTCAGGCGCACGCCCTGCGGCGGCACCAGGTCGGTGTAAGGGTCGTGCAATTTCGGCAGATGCAGGTGCACCGCGTTCATCACCGCGTCGGTCTCGTGCGGGCCGGTCACGGCGAGCACCTTGGGATGCGTCTGCTGCACGATGTCGCCCTTGGCGCCGAGGCAGCCGGTAACGATGACGCGGCCGTTCTCCTGCAAGGCTTCGCCGATGGCGTCCAGCGATTCCGCCACGGCGCTGTCGATGAAGCCGCAGGTGTTGACCACCACCAGATCGGCTTCCTGGTAACTGGGCGAGATTTCGTAACCTTCCGCACGCATGCGGGTGAGGATGTGCTCGGAATCGACGGTCGCCTTGGGACACCCCAGCGAGACGAAACCGATCTTGGGAGAAGCAGGATGCATGGAACGAAACCCGCGCAAGCGGGACCAGTGATGAAAGCGGGCGCGGATTATACCGTGCCGAGAAACGCTGCAACCACGGGTAAATTTTTCAGAATAAGGCCTCAAGTATTCGCCAGACCGGCCGATAAGGAGTTGCCGTTGGTTTTACGCAAACGCGCAAAACTTGACGGAAAAAAGCGGCGAGGTTCTACTCCGAACCCCCTAACTACTTATACGCAGTGGAAAAATGCCTTTATGCATGTCTGCCGGAAGTCGATTCATCGTAGTCGAACAGCCGCCCATGCCCGGTTTCACTGCCCGCCCAAGGAGGCTACATCATGCCCGCTGATTTATTGAAATCCGAACTTTCCGGTGCGTCGCCCTCTGTCCTCATCATCGATGACGAATTTACCAGCAGAATCATCCTTGAACGCGTGGTCAAGAATATCCATGCCAATGTCGAGGTAACGACCTTTGCCGACCCGGTAGCCGCCCTGGCCTGGCTCGGCCACCACCAGCCCGACCTGATCCTGGTCGATTACCTGATGGATCAACTGTCCGGACTGGAGGTCATCGCCCGCATCAGGCGAACCCCCCACCTCGAAGATGTGCCGGTGGTGATGGTCACTGTGGCATACGAGAAACAGACGCGCTATCAGGTGCTGGATGCCGGCGCGACGGACTTCATCAGCAAGCCGATCGACCCCTACGAATGCCGGGTGAGATGCCGCAACCTGCTGTCCCTGCGCCTGCACCAGAAAGTGGTGCACGGCCGCGCGCGCTCGCTGGAGCAGGCGGTGATCGCCGCGACCGCGCAGATCGAAGAACGCGAGCGGGAGACGCTGTACCGTCTGGCCAAGGCCGGCGAGTATCGCGACTCGGACACCGGCAACCACGTGCTGCGCATGGCGAAATATGCGCGCCTGATCGCCGAAAGCCTGGGCCTTGCCAAAGAGCGTTGCGAACTGATCGAGATCGCCGCCCCGATGCACGATATCGGCAAGATCGGCATCCCGGACAACATTCTGCTCAAGCCCGGCAAGCTGACGCCGGAGGAATATGCGGTGATGCAGCAACACCCGCTCATCGGCCACCGCATGCTGCACGACAGCCGCTCGAAATTCATCGTGCTGGCGGCGGAGATCTCGCTCGGCCACCACGAAAAATTCGACGGCAGCGGCTATCCCAACGGATTGGCCGGCAAGGACATCCCGCTGGAGTCGCGCATCGTCGCTGTCGCCGACGTGTTCGATGCACTGACTTCGGTGCGTCCCTACAAGAGCGCCTGGAGCAACGATCACGCCCTCGAATACCTGCTGACACACAAGGACGCGCACTTCGATCCGGATTGCGTGGATGCCTTCGTGGCGCAATACAGCAAGGTACTGCTGGTTCAGCAACAGCTGATAGACAACATCCGTGCTCCAGGCATGCAGGCGGTCAAATGAAACGCCCTTTTTCTCATTTCTTCCTGCAACTCAGACGTCGCAACGGCGAGCATGAACAAGCTGTATTGCGCATTTTTTTCGCCTCGCTGATATTTTTCTACTTGTTGGCGGAGTATCTGTCGGGCAGGACTGACCACAGGGCAGTGCTGATATTTTCCGCAGAATGGTTGCTTGCCGGAGGTCTGGTGTTTGTGGCCATTTTGCTCAACGGAAAAACTTCAGTACCCAGGCGATTCATCACGATGGTCGCCGACATCGGTGCCACGACTTACGGCATGCTGTTGACGCAGGAGAATGGCGCTTTATTCTTCGGGGTTTATCTCTGGGTGATCGTCGGCAATGGCTTGCGCTACGGCATCCCTGCCTTGGTCAGTTCGTATGTCTTGAGCATCATCGGTTTCACTACCGTAATCGTTTTTAACGATTACTGGTCATCCAACCTGCGCCTGTCCATCGGTTTGATGATCACGCTGGTGCTGATCCCCTTGTACCTTATCAAGCTGCGAAACCAACTCAATTACGCGCTGGAAAACGCCAAGCAGGCCAACCAGGCCAAGAGCCGGTTCCTTGCCCAGATGAGCCACGAAATGCGCACGCCGCTGAACGGCGTCGTCGGGGTGGCCGACCTGCTGACGGCAACCCCGCTCAACAACGAGCAGCGCGATCTGGTCAACACCCTGAAAAACTCATCAAGCATCCTGCGCCAGTTGATCGAAAACGTCCTCGACATCTCGAAGATCGAGAGCGGCAAGATGGTGACGGAGAAAGTGGATTTTGACTTGCATGAACTGGTCAACAATGCGGTCGAGCTATTCATGCCGCAAGCCAATGCCAAGGGACTGCACCTGCATATCCGCTTCTCCCCGGATACCGCTTTCGCCCTGCATGGCGACGCCCTGCACCTGACCCAGGTCCTGATCAATCTGCTCGGCAACGCGATCAAGTTCACCGCCAAGGGCAGTGTGGAATTGCGCATCGGCACCGTGCGGCAATCCATTGCGGATACGCGTCTCCGCTTCGAGATCATCGATACCGGCATCGGCATCCCCGCCAAAGCGCAACCAGCCATCTTCGAGCGCTTCCGCCAGGCCGACGCTTCCATCGCCCGCCTCTACGGCGGTACCGGACTGGGCACCACGATCTCGCGCGATCTGGTGCGGCTCATGGACGGGGAGATTGGCGTCCACAGCGAACCGGGCATCGGCAGCACATTCTGGTTCGAGTTGCCCCTGCAAAAACAAGCGGCTGCACTGCGTGCGGCCGCCCCCACTTCACTCGAACAACTCCGCGTCATCGGCTTTGGTTTTTCCCCCTTGGAGAGGAGTGTTCTCGCCACCACACTGGCCGGCTGGAAAATCCGCTTCGAGCATGAACCGTCCGCACAGCAGCTGTTTTACCGCCTGCGCAGCCTGCCACTGTCGGTGCAGAAATCCACGGTCGTGATGGGTTCTGAACCGCATCTCAACATGAGTGCGGCCGAATTCGCCCGCAGCGCGCTTGAGGGCGCAAGCGAAGTTTCGCTGATGCTGCTCAACCTCGACGCACAAGCGGAGAACGGCGTGGATTATCTCTGCGCGGGCTACGCCTGCGTCCTGCGCGCACCGCTGGACAAGGCCCTGCTGTTCAATGCCCTGCACGGTGTGATGGCACCGCACCCGGCAGCCGGGGCAATCTCTTTCCGCGAACACTACGAGCGCAACCTCCGCGAGCGGGAGGGGGTGCGCATCCTGGTTGCCGACGACAACGGCACCAACCGCAAAATCATCGCGCGCATCCTCGAACATGGCGGGCACACGGTCGAGCTGGCCGAGTCCGGCGAACAGGCGCTGGACCTGCTGGAACAGGGACGTTTCGATCTGATGATCCTCGACAAGAACATGCCCGACATGGGCGGGCTGGAAATCATCAAAATCCATCGCGCCACGTCGCTGCGCAGCGCCCCCGTGCCCGCCATCATCCTGACCGCCGATGCGACCACCGAGGCGCTGCGCGAATGCGAAGCGGCTGCCGTGGAGGGCTATCTGACAAAACCGGTGGATACCATCGTGCTGCTCGATACCATTGCCAGACTGACCTCGACCCGGCGCAAGGCGGAGTTGGACGAAATCCCGGAACCGGAGGGCACAAACCAAGCGGCGACTGCAGATTCGACCGTTCTGAACGAACAAACCCTGCATCAGCTTGCCCTGATCGGACAAGGACAAACCAACTTCCTGCCCCTGGTGATCCACGGTTTCATTGCGGAAACGGAAAAATTGCTGGAAGCGATGCAGACCGCACTGGCCAACCGGGAGTACGCCACGTTCAAGGAACTGGCACACATGATCAAGGGCAGTTCCGGCAACATCGGCGCCGAAGCGTTGCACCAGACCTGCGGCAGGATCTTGTCGAGCAACCCTGCTGAACTGCAGACCCGCGCGCCGGAGTGGATGGATGAAGCGAGAGCTGATTTCAAATCAGCCAGGATGCTGCTGATCCAGTATCTCGGGGACAGCAGCCGGCTGTCGATGTGAGTGTCAGGCCGCGTTGCGCTGGGGCTGCACTTCCTTGGAATGAATGAAGTTGCGCTCCTGCGAACGCACCAGCCGGTCCATCACCTTCAGGTCTTTCTCGGTCAGCTTCAGGGCGGACTCGACCCAAATGGTCGTGATGTCAATAAGCTCCCGATAGGTCACGGGGTTGTATCGCTGGCGCACTCGTTGAATCGCCTGGAAGCCGTTGGCTCGGCGTTCCTGTTTTTTGATGAAGTCATGCACCGCTTGCTCGCCTTCGCCCTCTTCAGCCAGGACATCGACCAAGCCGATCTCGTGTAGCTCCTGCGCCGAATATATCTTCCCGCTCAACATCATTTTTTCAGCCAGCCGGCTTCCGACTTTTCTCGCAATCAGGCTGTAAGCGCCCATTCCTGGAAACAGATTGAACAGGATTTCAGGGAAACCCATCTGGCAATGCCGTTCTGCCACGACGATATCGCTCGCCAGCGCAGCCTCGAGCCCACCGCCCAGCGCATCCCCCTGAATCAGCGTGATCGTCGTGCACAGCGCAGAATCAAACCTGCCTATTCTGGGATAGATCACGTCGATACATTTTGTCGCATATGCCAATAACCCGGCCCGGTCGCGCCGGTCGATCAACTTTCTGAATAGCGCCAACTGCCCTCCCAAATTGAAAACCTTGGGAGTGAGGGAAGCCATGACCGAATACCGGATATCGAACGTCCCGGTTTGCAGCATCACCTGGCCTTCGCATTTCTTGATGGCGCCGTGGTGATGCAGGAGATTCTCGAGCAGTTCGTTCGTCACGCAGGGCACTTCGTCCTGGCTGACCAAGGTCCAGAGCACGCCCTGCTCCGGATCGAAGCGGGTCCTCAACTCGGAATACCTGGTTTCTAGTAGAACTTTCGAAGATTCGATCAGATTCATCATGCCCTCCTGGTTTGGCTGAACGGAATTCTGGCCGGAATACTACACTTTGAGCATCCAATAGCAATCCGCCTGATAGCGTGGCGAATCCGTCTCAATTCGCGCAATCGGACTGCACTCCCCGGGCAACATCCGCCCAATCAGATCGGCTCCAGATGCGTGATCACATTGCCGCCCGGTACGATGGTGCGAATGTCCGCCTCGATCCGCTCCAGCCAGTCGTGCCCTTGCGCGACCGACCACTCGCCGGGAACGCGCACGTGCAGCGAAATGAAGGCCTGCATCCCCGCCTGGCGGGTGCGCAATTCCTCGAACACCAGTCCCTGCCGGCGGTAGCCGTCCAGCACCTGTTCAATCGCAGCTAACTGCTGCGACGGCAAGACTTCATCCATCAGGCCGGAGGCGGAGCGGTGCAGCAACTGCCAGCCGGTCCACACGATGTTCGCCGCCACCAGCAAGGCGATCAGCGGGTCCAGCCACAGCCAGCCGCTGAGCCAGACCAGCCCCACGCCAACGATGACGCCGACCGATGTCCATACATCGGTCATCAGGTGTTTGGCATCGGCTTCAAGCGTGATCGAGTTGAACTGGCGCCCCGCCTTGAGCAGCTCGAATGCGGCGAACAGATTGATGAGGGAGGCCACGACCGACACCAGCAGACCGACCCCGACTGCTTCAAGTGCTTGCGGATGCAGCAGACGGTCAATCGCGGCATAAGCGATGCTGGCTGCCGCGAGCAGGATGAGGAATCCCTCGAACGCACTGGAAAAATATTCGGCTTTGCCGTGGCCGAAAGCATGTTTGTCATCCGCCGGTACGGCCGCGAGCGTCAGCATGGCGAACGCCATCAAGGCGCCGGCCAGGTTGACGAAGGATTCCAGCGCGTCGGACAACAGGCCGACCGAGCCGGTCAGCCACCACGCGACGCCCTTGAGCAGAATGGTGGCGATGGCCGCCGCAATCGACAGCCAGACATAGCGTTTGAGGCGGTCGTCCATGTCCGCCCCCTACACTGCGGCGACGAAGCCGACCAGGGCAACGGTCGCCACGCCGAACACGATCAACGACACCTGCTGCACGGTGTCGCGCATCCGGGTGCGTTTATGCAGCCCCGGAATGAGGTCGGCCACGGCGACGTAGATCATGCTGGCCGCGGCCAGGGCGAGGATATACGGCGTCCAGGCCTGCAAATCCTGCAGGGTGAAATAGGCCAGCACGCCGCCGATCAGCGTGGCGACACTGGAAACGAGATTGAGCTGGAAGGCGCGCAGCTTGCTGTAGCCGGAATGGAGCAGGATGGCGAAATCACCGACTTCCTGGGGAATCTCGTGCGCGATGATGGCCAGTGCGGTGACGATGCCGAGCTGGGTGTCCGCCAGGAATGCGGTGGCGATGATGATGCCGTCGATAAAGTTATGGAACGTATCGCCGATCATGACCATGGTGCCGCTGCGCCCGTGGTCATGCGCATCCGGTTCGTGCGGCTCGTGCGCCTCGCAATGCTCATGGTGGCAATGGCGCCAGATCAGCACTTTCTCCAGGGTGAAGAACAGCAAAATGCCGAGCAGCACCGTCGCGCTCACCGCCGCCACGTTGGGCGACAATTCGATCGCTTCCGGCAGGATGTCGAGAAACACCGCGCCCAGCAGCGCGCCGATCGCGTAGCTGACCAGCGCGCCGATCCAGTGCGCGCGCGTATTGAGCGCGAACAGCGCCGCCGCGAGTACGCTCAACACGCCGCCGAACAGACTGGCAACGATGATCCAGGCAAGAGTGGTCATTTCGGACAAGACATTTTCAGGGCGCGCATTGTAGCCTACCCGATGCGGGTCGGGTTCGCACCCGATCTGACGGACAAACCCATCCCACCGCATCGGACTGCCATCCAATGTATCGGGTTAGCCCGGCGCTCACCCCGTTTGCCTCCGTCGATTATCTGGGTCTAATCCTTATCCAACCTCATGTCAGCCAGATAAAAGTCCCCATGCGACCAGTCACCCCGTCGCGGCGGTAAGAGAAAAAGCGATCGCGATCGCCGAAGGTGCACTGCCCACCGCCGAAGATGCGGTTGACGCCGAGCGCGTGCAGACGTTGCCTTGCCAGCAAATAGAGGTCGGCGCGATATTTACCCGGTTCGGCCTGCGCGATGAAGGCTTCTGCGGCCTGCGCCCGGTGCGCAACGAAAGCGGCGCGCACGTCCTCGCCCACTTCAAAATGCGCCTGGCTGATCGCCGGCCCGAGCCAGGCTATCAAGTTGTGTGGCGCAATCCCCATCGCCGTGACGGTCGCCTCGATCACGCCGTCGCACAGGCCGCGCCAGCCTGCGTGTGCCGCGCCGACCACGCTGCCGTCTGCCGCGCACAGCAATACCGGCAGGCAGTCCGCCGTCATCACCACGCACACCGAACCGCGCCGGCGCGCGATGCAGGCATCGGCCACCACCCGGCAAGCGGCGGCATCGGCGTTGGCGACCACGGTGCCGTGCACCTGTTCCAGCCAGACCGGTTCGCTCGGCATGAGCGGTGCCAGCCGCATGCGGTTCTGATTCACCCGCACCGGATCATCCCCAACATGCAAACCGAGGTTAAGTGTGTCGTAAGGGGCGGTGCTGACACCCCCGTGGCGCGTGGTCTGCAAGGCTTTGACCTGGGACGGCGCCGGCCAGTCCGGAACAAGGCAATGTTCGAGCAGGTTCATTCGCGCGCCTCGTCGATTTTGTCCAACAATTCTGCCATGTCTTCCGGCAAGGGCGATTCCCACTCCATCGTTTCGCCCGTCAGCGGATGCGCTAGCGCCAGCCTGGTGGCGTGCAAGGCCTGGCGCGGGAAGCCGTTCAGCAGTTCACGCAGGGGCAGCGTGCATTTTTGCACACCGCGCTGATACACACGGTCGCCGATCAGAGGGTGCCCCAGGTAGGTCAGATGCACGCGAATCTGGTGGGTGCGCCCGGTTTCGAGGCGGCAACGCACAAGGGTGCAGCTCGGGAAAGTCTGCTCGATGCGGTAATGGGTGACGGCTTCCTTGCCCTGTTCCACCACGGCCATCTTCACCCGCTGCGAGGGATGGCGCCCAATGGGCAGATCGACCGTCCCGCCGTGATTGAGCACGCCCCACACCAGCGCCAGATATTCGCGTTTCACGCTGCGCGCCTGCATCTGGCGCACCAGCGCGGTCTGCGCGACCAGCGATTTGGCGACCACCATCAGTCCGCTGGTGTCCTTGTCCAGCCGGTGCACGATGCCGGCACGCGGCACTTCCTGCAGTTGCGGCGCATGGTGCAACAGCGCGTTGAGCAACGTGCCCCGCCAGTTGCCGCTGCCCGGATGCACCACCAGCCCGGCCGGTTTGTCGATGATCAGGATGGCGTCGTCCTCATGCACGATGTCGAGCGGGATGTCCTCGGCCGCGCTGGCTTGCTCGGACGGATGGATCTGCGGCAAGACGCGGAGCCGTTCGCCGCCCCACACTTTCTGTTTCACCGTGGCGGGCGTGTCGTTGACAGTCACCAGCCCCTGCACGATCCAGTCTTGCAGGCGGCTGCGCGAATATTCCGGCAGCAGTCTGACCAGCGCCTGGTCGAGACGCAGGCCGCCGTGTTCAAGCGGCACAATCAGCTCAAGCGGGCCGGATGACGCAGCGTCTTTGCTATAATCGGAAAAATCTTCTTCGGGTTCAATCATGCGTCATAGTTTATCTGTTTTCCTCCTGCTCACGTTAACCGCGTGCGGCAGTCTGCCCACGGAAGAGAATCCGACGGCGAACGCCGACCAGTTGTATGCCGCTGCAAAGAACGCCAATCAGGATGGCAGCTACAGCAACGCCATCAAGTTGTTCGAAAAACTGCAGTCGCGCTTCCCGTATGGCCGTTATGCGCAACAGGCACAAATCGAAATTGCCTATGCCTATTACAAACAGAAAGAACCGGTTCCTGCACTGGCCACCCTCGAACGTTTCGTGAAACAATTCCCCAACAGCGAGCGCCTGGATTACGTGCTGTACCTGAAAGGCCTGATCAACTTCGACGAGAATGTGAACAGCTTCCTGAGCACGTTGTTCGGGCAGGACCCCGCTGAACGCGACCCGGGCTCGCTGCATGCCGCCGCCGATGCCTTTGCCGAACTGGTCAGCCGCTACCCGGACAGTCGCTACGCCAGGGATGCGCGCCTGCGCCGCCAGTATCTGCAAGTCACCCTGGCCAAACACGAGATCGCCGTCGCCAGCTATTACCTGCGCCGCGGTGCGCATGTCGCCGCGGTCAATCGCGCACAAGGCGTGCTGGCCGATTATCCGAACACGCCGCAGACACGCGATGCGCTGCAAATCATGGTGCAGGGCTATGCCGCGCTTGGCCTGGACGACTTAAGCCGCGATGCCCGGCGCGTGCTCGATCTGAATATCGCCCGGGATGGCGTGCACCCTTCGCGCAGCAATTTCCAGGAAAGCGAAACGCCCTGGTGGAAGTTCTGGTGATGAAGTTCTGTCCTGCCTGCGGCGCACCGGTCGAATTGCGCAAACCGCAGGACGACCACCGCGAGCGCTATGTCTGTACCGCCTGCGCCACCATCCATTACCAGAATCCGCGCATGATCGTCGGCACCATTCCGGAGTGGTCGGACGGGCGCATCCTGCTCTGCCTGCGCGCGATCGAACCGCGCCGCGGATTGTGGACACTGCCCGCCGGCTTCATGGAAAACGACGAGACGACCTGGCAGGGCGCGGCACGCGAAACCCTGGAAGAGGCCAATGCGCGGGTGCAGGTGCACGAACTGTACGGCCTGTACAACCTGGCCTACATCAACCAGGTGCACCTGCTGTTCCGCGCCACCCTGCTGGATCTGGATTTTTCGCCCGGCATCGAAAGCCTGGAGGTGAAACTCTTCAGCGAGGCGGAAATCCCCTGGGAGCAACTGGCGTTCCGCCCGGTGCGGGCCACGCTGGAGCATTTCTTCGCCGACCGAAAACGCGGGCAATTCACGCTGCACGGCGGCGATCTGGCTCCTCCGGCGAGGGCCCGTTAAGTTTTGTCGGGGGTTTGCAACTTTTTCGCATCTTCGGTAGTCTCAACCCGCGTGTGCACTTCGGCGCACTGATAGTTTAACCAGGAGGAAACCATGAATTATCCAACCCAAACCGCCACCCTCGGCACCCTGTCGGGCGAACAGAACAAGGTGCTGCGCAACACCTACCTGATGCTGGCGCTGACCATGATCCCGACGATCATCGGCGCTTTCGTCGGCACCTCGATCAATCTGGCGTTCATGGCGCAAAGTCCGATCATCTCGTCACTGCTGATGTTCGGCGTGATGATGGGCCTGCTGTTCGCGGTCGCCGCCTTGCGCAACAGCGTGTGGGGCATCGCCGCGCTGCTCGGCTTCACCTTTGTCGCCGGTGTATTCCTCGGCCCGATCCTGCAAGTCGCGCTGCACCTGAAAAATGGCGCACAACTGATCGGCATGGCAGCCGGCGGCACCGGCCTGATCTTCTTCTCGCTGGCCACCCTCGCCACCGTGACCAGGAAGGATTTCAGCTTCATGGGCAAGTTCCTGTTCATCGGCCTGATCCTGCTGATCATCGCTTCCCTGGCGAATCTGTTCTTCCAGATCCCTGCCCTGTCGCTGACGATCTCTGCCATCGCCGTGCTGATCTTCTCCGCTTACATCCTGTTCGATGTGAGCCGTATCGTGCACGGCGGCGAAACCAACTATGTGATGGCCACCCTGTCCATCTACATGAGCCTCTACAACCTGTTCGTCAACCTGCTGCAACTGCTGATGGCATTCAGCGGCGAACGCGAGTAAGTTTCTTCGCCTTCATGAAAAAAGCGGCCCAATGGCCGCTTTTTTCATTGCCAGCAACCTCACTTCGGTTTGCGCTGCTCCAGTCTCACGCTCGAGACCAGCAACTGATCGCCCGTGTCCGCGTCGATCATCCTCCCGGCTGCATCCCGCAGCGGCAACTCCGCGTCATTCCAGCCACGGATGCCGAGCATGAGCGACACCACGTTGCCGAACCCCATGCGCTGCATCACATCCGCCGCCAGTACCGAGCGCTTGCCGGAGCGGCAGATCACCACGATCTCGCGTTCGCGCCCGCCCGCCAGTTCCGGCACGGTCTCGTCGTAATCCCATTCGCAGGATTGCTCCAGCACGCCGCGCGGGACATTGAGCGAGCTGGGAATGTGCAGCGCGGCAAACTCCGCCGCTTCGCGCACATCGAGCAGCAGCGGTACGTCGCCCGCGCGGTAGCGCCGCCCGAAATCCCACGGCGTCACCTCGCGCACCAGGGTCAGCGCGTCTGCCACCAGATCGTCGTAACTTTGCATGGTAATGAGTCCTTCCTCAACGTTCCTGTCGGGTTACCAGGGGTTCTTGCACCCTTGTGGTGAAACCAGGCAGACATCCTGCGGATCGGGTTTCAGCCCGGCCATTTCTCGAACACCGCAATCGACTCCACATGCGAAGTCTGCGGGAACATGTTCATCACCCCCGCCTTCCGCAATCGATAACCCTTCACATGCACCAGAACCTCGGCATCGCGCGCCAGCGTGGAAGGGCTGCAGGAGACATAGACAATGCGGCGCGGCGCGGTTTCATCGCCAATGGATTTCATCAGCTCGATTGCGCCGTCGCGCGGCGGATCGACCAGCCATTTATCGAACCTGCCCAGTTGCAACAGCGCCGCCGCATCCATCTCGAACAAATTCATCGCCTTGAACCCGGTGTTCGCCGCCAGGCCGTTGGACTCGGCGTTTTGCCGGGCGCGCCGCACCAGCGCGTCGCTGCCTTCGATGCCCAGCACCTGCGCCCCGCTGCGCGCGATGGGCAGGGTAAAGTTGCCCAGGCCGCAGAAAAAATCCGCAATGCGCTCGTTCGCCTGCGCACCGAGCAAACGCATGGCGCGTCCCACCATGAGGCGATTCATGTCGCTGTTGACCTGGGTGAATTCGGTCGGCGCGAACGGCATGGTGATGCCGAATTCCGGCAGGCTGTAGTTCAGCGCCGGCGCATCCAGCGGATAGAACGGCTTGACCGTTTCCGGCCCTTTGGTCTGCGTCCAGAACTGCACCTGGTGCTTGTCGGCGAATTCCCGGATCAGTGCCTCATCCGAAGGCGATAGCGCGGCGAGGATGCGCAGCACCAGCACATCCACATGCTCGCCTACTGCGACCTCGATCTGCGGAATGATGTCGCGTACGGTGAACTTTTCGTTCAACTCGCCCAGCAGCGGCAACAGGCTAGCGATCTTGGGCGTGAGAATCTCGCAGTGCCGCATATCGGCCACGTACTTGCCGTTCTGCTCGCGGAAGCCGACCAGCGTCTTCTCCTTCTTCAGCACGTGCCGCACCGACAACCGCGCGCGCTGCCGGTAAGCCCACGGCTGGCCATAGATCGGCGGCAGCAAGGTTTCCGGCCTGACCTTGCCGATGCGCTGCAGATTGTCTTCCAGCACGCGCTGTTTGACATCGACCTGCGCGCGCGGATCAAGGTGCTGCATCGAGCAGCCACCGCACACGCCGAACACCGGGCATTTCGGCTGCACGCGCATATAGGACTGCTTCAGGATCCGTTCAACCTTGGCCTGCTCGTAGTTGTTCTTCTTGCGATACGAGGAATACGTCACGCGCTCGCCGGTCAGCGCACCCTCGATGAAGATCACCTTGCCGTCAGCATGCGCAATGCCGCGACCTTCTTGGTCGAGTGATTCAATGATGACGGGATTCATGCGGATTTCTTTTCAGGCCACTGCGCGAGGAATTCCTTCCAGTGTTTCTCGCCGGATTTATTCAACGTGCTGCGCACCAGCTCCATTTCCTGTTCGTAGCGCGCTTGGCTGAACTGTCCGCGCATCAACTGGAAGCGCGCGAACACCAGGTACGTGTTCACCACGTCGGTCTCGCAGTAATTGCGAATCTCTGCAAGCCGGCCTTGCTGGTAGGCTTCCCACACCTTGCTGCCGTCCATGCCCAGCTTGCCGGGGAAGCCGATCAGCTTGGCCAGTTCGTCCAGCGGCGCATTGGCGCGCCCGGTGTACAGCGCCAGCAGGTCCATCAGGTCGAGGTGGCGCGCATGGTATCGGCTGATGTAGTTGTTCCACTTGAAGTCGCGGTCGTCCTCGCCCTGATCCCAGTAGCGCGGACACTGGATGCCGTGGATCAGGCCGCGATAGTGCAGCACCGGCAGGTCGAAGCCGCCGCCGTTCCAGGACACGATCTGCGGCGTGTATTTTTCGATGCCGTCGAAGAAGCGCTGGATGATGCTGCCCTCGTCATCGCCTGGCTCGCCCAGCGACCACACCTTGAAGTTGTCGCCCTCGCGCAGCACGCAGGAGATCGCGGCGACCTTTTGCAGATGATGCGGCAGAAAATCGCTGCCGATCTTCTGGCGGCGCATCTGAAACGCCATTTCCGCCACTTCGGCGTCGCTGACCGCCGTATCCAGCTCGTACAGCGTGCGCAGCCCGGCGATGTCGGGGATGGTTTCGATGTCGAAGACGAGTGTAGGGTTCATGATGATCGCCGCTATTTCCGGAAGGGTTCGCATGATACCCGAGGCCGCTCCGCCTTCCTATCCGCCCGCTTGACGCCCCGCAGCAAGCGGAAGCGAAACTCAATCTGAACAAGCGGGTAAACAAAAAGTCCGGAGCATCACCCCGGCCTTGATGTGAAGTTGACTTGAATTCAAGAGACTTGAGTCCACGCAGAGCGGTATTGGCACATCACAGCCGGTTGATCACCAGCCCGATTCGCGCTCCGGCGTGGCGCTGATCTTGTGGATGCTCAAGTCGGCGCCGTTGAACTCCTCTTCCTGATCGAGACGGATGCCGACCAGTTGCTTGATCAGGCGATAGACGAGATAACCCCCGCCAAAGGCGATGGCGATGCCGAGCAGGGTTCCGGCGAGTTGCGACATAAAACTGATGCCGCCGAACGCGCTGCCGCCGGTACCGCCCAACGTCCGGGTGCCAAATATCCCCACCGCGATGCCGCCCCACGTGCCGCACAATCCGTGCAACGGCCACACGCCGAGCACATCGTCGATCTTCCAGCGGTTCTGGGTGAGGGTGAACATGACCACGAACAGTGCGCCAGCAACGCCCCCGACGATGAGCGCGCCGATGGGGTGGAAGACATCCGAGCCGGCGCATACCGCGACCAGTCCGGCCAGCGGACCGTTATGCACGAAGCCAGGGTCGTTCTTGCCCAGCCACAATGCGGTAATCGTGCCCCCGACCATCGCCATCAACGAGTTGATGGCGACCAGGCCGCTGATGCCGCTGATGGTCTGCGCCGACATGACGTTAAAGCCGAACCAGCCGACGGTGAGGATCCAGGCACCGAGGGCCAGGAAGGGAATGCTGGACGGCGGATGCGCGGTGATCCGTCCTTCCTTGTTGTACCGGCCATGCCGGGCGCCGAGGAGCAACACCGCCGCAAGCCCGATCCAGCCGCCAACGGCGTGCACCACGACCGAGCCGGCGAAGTCATGGAAGCCCGCGCCAAAGGTTGTTTTCAGCCAATCCTGAATGCCGAAGTGGCCGTTCCAGGCAATCCCCTCGAAAAAGGGATAGACGAAACCCACCAGCAGGAAGGTGGCACCGAGTTGCGGATTGAATCTGGCTCGCTCCGCGATGCCGCCGGAGACGATGGCGGGAATGGCCGCAGCGAAGGTCATCAGGAAGAAGAACTTGACCAGATCGTAACCGTTCTTTTGCGCGAGTTGTTCCGCCCCGGTGAAGAAATGGATGCCGTAGGCGATGCCGTAGCCGATGAAGAAATAGGCAAGCGTGGAAACGGCGAGGTCGCTCAATATCTTGACCAGTGCGTTGACCTGGTTTTTCTTACGCACGGTGCCCAGTTCGAGAAAGGCGAAGCCTGCGTGCATGGCGAGCACCATGATGGCACCGAGCAGGATGAAGAGCGCATCGGTACTGATTTTCAGTTCTTCCATGATATCTCCGGGAAAGTTCAAAACTTTATTATGCATGCAAGGTCCATGCCAGGAAATGCGAGGACTGATTTATCAGGATTTTCCCCGGGAACCTGCGCAACCCTGCGCGGCAAATTCACCAAGTTGGTGCTTGATGGCAGGTCGTGCACCAAGGCGATGCCTTATTCCGGTGCGCGCCAGTCCCCGTTCAGCACCTTGTCCAGCCAGAACAGACCGAGGATGGTTTTGCTATCGGTGATCTTGCCGCTGCGCACCCATTCCAGCGCTTCATCCGGCGCCAGTTCGAACACTTCGAGGAATTCGCCTTCATCCAGCCGGCTGCCATGATGTGTCAGTCCGCGCGCAATGAAGTATTCCATGCGCTCGTCGGAATAACCGATGCACGGCCAGGCGGTAGTGAGATGGGTCCACTCGCGCGCGATGTAGCCGGTTTCCTCCAGCAATTCGCGCTGCGCGGTGACCAGAATGTCTTCGCCCGCGTCGATCTTGCCCGCCGGCAGTTCGATGAATTCGCGCCGCAGCGGATAGCGGTATTGCCGCTCCAGCACCAGCTTGCCGTTGTCCAGCAGCGCGAGCATGGCAACCGCTCCGGGGTGGGTGATGTATTCGCGCGTGCTGCGGCTGCCATCCGGCAATTGCACCTTGTCCTTCAACACCTCGATGAAGCCGCCGTTGTACACCACGCGGCTGTCCAGCTGCTTTTCGGTTAGATCCATATCAGATGAAATCCATAAAAACCTTTGTCAGCCACGGATGAACACGGATTTACACAGATAAAACCGTGCGTCACTCAAGAGCTGCCGGCTCACCTGAATGGTGTGCGTAAAATTGGCAGACAAACTGAGGGGTATCAGCATTTCATCCGTGTTCATCCGTGGCTCAATTTCCAGAATGGTTCCGTTTCTCAGCTCTTCTTGATCACCTGCATCGCGGTCGCCACCATGCCGGCGATGTCAGCGGCGTTGCCGGGCAGGATCATGGTATTGCCCTGTTTGGCGATGTTGCCAAAAGCCTCGACGAACTTTTCCGCGACCTTGAGATTGACCGCGGTCAGCCCGCCTTCGCTCTGGATTGCGGAAGCCACCACGCGCAATGATTCCGCCGTCGCATTGGCGACCAGCAACAAGGCTTCCGCCTCGCCCTGCGCATTGTTGATCGCAGCCTGGCGCGTGCCTTCCGATTCGCGGATGGAAGCGGTCATCAGGCCTTCGGCCAGATTGATCTCTTCCTGCTTCTTGCCCTCGGACTGGGCGATCAGCGCACGCTTCTCGCGCTCGGCGGTGATCTGCTTCTGCATCGCGGCCAGCACTTGCTGCGGCGGGGTGATGTCCTTGATTTCGTAACGCAGCACTTTCACCCCCCAGGTGGGGCTGGCTTCGTCCAGGGCGAACACCACGGTGCGGTTGATCGCCTCGCGGTCTTCCAGCAATTTGTCCAGATCGCGCTTGCCGCATTCGGAACGCAGCGCGGTCTGCGCCAGCATGGTGATGGCGGCCAGATAGTTGGAAGTGCCATAGCTGGCGCGCGCCGCGTCGGTCACCTGGTAATACAGCACGCCGTCCACCTGCACCTGGGTGTTGTCGCGCGTGATGCAGACCTGCGGCTCGATGTCGATCGGAAACTCGGTGAGGCGGTGACGGTAGGCGACGCGGTCCATGAACGGGATGACGATGTTCAGGCCGGGCTCCAGTGTCCGGTTGTATTTGCCGAAGCGCTCGATCACCCAGGCGTTCTGCTGCGGCACGATCTTGATGGTCTGAAAAGCCAGAAAGACGGCAAAGATTCCCAGGACGATAACGAATAGATCCATTGGTACGCTCCTTATTCAACAATCAGACAACTGCCGGCAATATCCTTGATGCGCCAGGTCCGGCGGCCACGGTCGGCCACCGCGTGCTCCGCCAGGCGCGCCTGCCATTCCGCACCGCGGTAGCTGACGCGCAGGTTGTGATCGTCGGCCCAGTGCACCACATTCACTTCCTGCCCGATGTCGTTGGCCAGATTGGTGCGTTCATCCGGTCGGGCGGTGCGCTTCTTCCAGCCGTATATCCACCCCACGCTGGCAGTGCAAAGCACGGCGGCGATGACGCCCTGTACATTCGGGGGCGTGCCGAAATAGGCGGAAAACCCAGCCACCACCAAGCCCAATGCCACCGCCAGCAGATAGAACGTGCCGCTGAACATCTCGGCAATCACCAGCGCAAGCGCGACCAGCCACCAGATCCAATATGCCTCCATCGTGCCTTCCCTCCGGTTGTCGGAGCGGGCATTGTGCCAGCCCGTCGCGCAAATAAAAACTCCCGCCGCAGCGGGAGTGACACCCCGTATCCTGCCCGCTTAATGCAACAACAGCGACTGCTGCACCGAGGCGGCGCACACGGTCATCAGGGCGTTTGGCAAAATCCCGAGCAGCAGCACGGCCAGGCCGTTGATCGAGACCAGCAGCGCACTGTCGGGTTGCAGATAGAGTTTCTCGTGGCTCTCCGGCGCATCGAAATACATCAGCTTGACGATGCGCAGATAGTAGAACGCCCCGATCAGCGAGAACAGCACCGCCAGCACGACCAGCGTGATGTGCCCGGTCTGCACGGCGGCGCTCAAGACCGAGAACTTGGCGTAAAAGCCGATGGTCGGCGGCACCCCTGCCATCGAGAACATCAGCAGCAGCATCATGAAGGCCAGCCATGGGCTGCGCTGGTTGAGCCCCTTGAAGTCGTCGATCTTGTCCGCCTCGAAGCCCTCGCGCGAAAGCAGCATGACCATGCCGAAACCGCCCAGTGTCATCAGCACGTATGCCACGGCGTAGAACATGGCACCGCCGTAACCGTCGAGCGAGCCGCTCAACACGCCAACCAGCAGAAAACCCATGTGGGCGATGGTCGAGTAGGCGAACATGCGCTTGATGTTGGTCTGCGCGATGGCGGTGATGTTGCCGACCGCCATCGACAGCACCGCGAGCACCATCAGCATGCCGGACCAGTGGATCAGCAGCGGTTGCAGCGATTCGACCAGGATGCGCATGACGAAGGCGAAGGCGGCCAGTTTCGGAGCGGAGCCGATGAGCAAGGTCATCGCGGTCGGCGCGCCGTGATAAACATCCGGCACCCACATGTGGAACGGCGCCACGCCCAGCTTGAACGCCAGTCCGGCCACCAGGAAAGCCAGGCCGAACACGAGCAGCAGGGTATTAGCTTCCCCGTTCCGGATCGTAGCGGCGATGGTCTGCACGTCGAGCGAGCCGGTGCCGCCGTAGATCATCGACATGCCGTACAGCAGGAAACCGGAAGCCATCGCGCCGAGGACGAAGTATTTCATGGCCGATTCGCTGGCTACGGCGGAATCGCGTTGCAGGGCGACCATGGCGTACAGGCTCAGCGCCTGCACTTCGAGGCCGATGTACAGCACGACGAAGTTGCTGGCCGAGATCATCACCATCATGCCGAGCATGGCAAGCAGGGCCAGACCGAGGAACTCGGCGGTGAACAGCCCGCGCACGATCAGGTAGCTGCGCGAATACACCAGCATCATGGATACCGCCAGATAGGTCAGTAGCTTGAGCACATCGGACATCAGGTCATCCACGAACATGCCGTTGAACAGGTAGGCAATCCCGTCCACATGGCTGCTCACCGTGATCAGCGAACAACCCAGCAGCGTCAACTGGGTCAGCAGATAGGTCAGGGTGCGCGTTTGTCCGGGCAGGAACTGGTCGGCGATCAGAATCACGCCGATCATGGTCAGCAAAAAAATCTCGGCGTAGGCGGGTAACAGGGTTGCGATGTAGCTCATAACGTCCTCTTAGATTTTGGAGCGCGCCAGATGCACCAGCAGGTCGTTCACCGAAGCATGCAATATCTCGGATAGCGGCAAGGGATACAGGCCCACCAGCAGCACCGCCACGGCCAGCGACAGCATCACCAGTTTTTCGCGGCCGCCGATGTCGCGCAGATGCTTGACATGGTCGTTGGCGACGGCGCCGAAGATCACCCGTTTGTACATCCACAGGGTGTAGGCGGCACCAAACACCATCGTCGTTGCCGCCGCGAAGGCAAACCAGAAATTGACCTTGACCGCCCCCAGGATGACCATGAATTCACCCACAAAACCGCTGGTGCCGGGCAGACCGCTGTTAGCCATGGCGAACAGCATGAAGAACGCGGCAAACACCGGCATGGTATTGGCCACACCCCCGTAATCCACGATCTGGCGCGAATGCACGCGGTCATACAGCACGCCGATACAGAGGAACAGTGCGCCCGCCACAAATCCGTGCGAGATCATCTGCAATATCGCGCCTTCCATGCCGTAGGCATTGAAAATGAACAGGCCGAGGGTGACAAAGCCCATGTGCGAGATGGAAGAATAGGCCACCAGTTTTTTCATGTCGGCCTGGGTCAGCGCGACCAGACCGATATACACCACGGCGATCAGCGACAGCGCGATCATCACACCGGACAGCTCATGGCTGGCATCCGGCGCGATCGGCATCGAAAAGCGGATGAAACCGTAGGCTCCAACCTTCAGCATGATCGCGGCCAGAATGACCGAGCCGCCGGTGGGCGCTTCCACGTGCGCATCCGGCAACCAGGTGTGCACCGGGAACATCGGCACCTTGACCGCGAACGCCATGAAGAAGGCGATGAAGATCAGGATCTGCGCGTTCATCGTCAGCGGCAACTGGTAGTAATCGAGGAGGTTGAAACTCCCCGACTTGAAGTACAGGTACAGCAAGGCCACCAGCATCAGCAGGGAACCGAGCAGGGTGTAGAGGAAGAACTTGAGCGCGGCATACACGCGGTTGGGTCCGCCCCACACGCCGATGATGATGAACATCGGGATCAGCATGGCTTCCCAGAATACGTAGAACAGCACCGCGTCCAGCGCGGCAAACACGCCGTTGATCAGGCCGGACATGATGAGGAAACTGGCCATGTATTGCGCCACCCGTTTCTCGATCACCTGCCAGCCCGCAATCACCACAACCAGGGTGAAAAAACAGTTGAGCAGAATGAGCAACAGGGAAATCCCGTCCATGCCGAGGTGATAGTGGATGTTGAACATGCTGATCCAGGGCTTCAACTCGACGAACTGCATGGCGCTGGTCATGCGGTCGAAGCCGGTGTACAGCGGCAGCGCCACCAGCAGGCCGAGCACTGCGCCGAGCAGCGCAACCCAGCGCGCAAGCGCTGCATTGCGGTCATTTCCGGTCATCAGCACCAGCCCGCCGAATACGATGGGCAGCCAGATGACGACGCTTAACAACGGGTATCCGAAAATCATGCTTCTTCCTTCTTTATCGGCCGGGCGTTGACCCGGCACCTTAACCATGCCGGGCCAACGCCCGGCCTGCCGCTATACAAACCAGGTACGCACGGTCAGCAACAGCGACACACCCAGGATCATCCAGAATGCGTAGTGATAGACATAGCCGGTCTGAAATCCGCGCAACACACCGGAGAACATGCCGACCATTTTTGCCGCACCGTTGACGAAGAATCCGTCGATGAATTTCACGTCGCCGAATTTCCACAGGATTCGGCTCGCACCGCGCGCGCCGCCGGCGAAGAACCAGTCATTGAAACGGTCAAAATAGTATTTCTGTTCGAGCAAGATATAGAGCGGCGCAAACATTTTCTGCACTTTGGCCGGAATGTCCGTGCGCTTCATGTAGCAGAACCAGGCGACGAATACGCCGGCCACGGCCAGCCAGAACGGCAGCGTAGTCAGGGCATGCAGCACCATGCCCACCGGGCCCTCGAAGTGCTCGTACATTTCGTGCATCGCCGGATGGTCGTCGGAAATGAACAGCGCGTCGCCAAAATACTCGCCGTGCAACATCGGGCCGATGGTGAAAAAGCCGATCGCCACCGACGGAATCGCCAACAGGATGAGCGGCAGGGTGATGACCCATGAAGTCTCGTGCGGCTTCTGCCCCGGCGCGAGGCCGTGGTGTTCGTCTTGGCCGTGCGCGTCGTGGCCATGCTGCGCCTTGCCAAAACGTTCCTCGCCGTGGAAGACCAGGAAGTACATGCGGAAGGAATAGAGGGCGGTCACGAACACCCCGGCCACCACCGCAAAGTAGGCAAAGCCGGCACCCGGGATCTGGCTCAGCTGCACCGCCTCGATGATGCTGTCCTTGGAATAGAAGCCGGAAAAGAACGGTGTTCCGATGAGCGCCAGCGAACCGATCAGCGAGGTGATCCAGGTGATGGGCATGTATTTCTTCAGGCCGCCCATGTTGCGGATATCCTGGTCGTGGTGCATGGCGATGATGACGGAGCCCGCGGCGAGGAACAGCAGCGCCTTGAAGAAGGCGTGCGTCATTAGGTGGAAGATGGCGCCGGTGTACATCGAGGCGCCGAGCGCCACGGTCATGTAGCCGAGTTGGGACAAAGTCGAATAAGCCACGACGCGTTTGATGTCGTTCTGGATGATGCCGAGGAAACCCATGAACAGCGCGGTGATGCCGCCGATGACCAGGATGAAGGACAGCGCGGTGTCGGACAGCTCGAACAGCGGCGACATGCGCGCCACCATGAAGATCCCGGCGGTCACCATGGTCGCGGCGTGGATCAGGGCGGAGATCGGGGTCGGGCCTTCCATCGAATCGGGCAGCCACACATGCAGCGGGAACTGCGCGGACTTGGCCATCGCGCCGATGAACAGCAGGATGCAGATGGCGCTGAGCAGATTCCAGGTCACGCCCGGGATGGGGGCGATGTCGTTCACGTAGTTCTGCGCGTTGTTGAACACCGATTGGTAATCCAGGGTGCCGAACACCATCAGCACCAGCGCGATGCCGAGCACGAAACCGAAGTCGCCCACACGGTTGACCAAAAAGGCCTTGAGGTTGGCGTAGATCGCGGTCGGACGGGTGTACCAGAAACCGATCAGCAGGTAGGAGACCAGGCCCACCGCCTCCCAGCCGAAGAACAGTTGCAGAAAGTTGTTGGCCATCACCAGCATCAGCATGGAGAAGGTGAACAGCGAGATGTAGCTGAAGAAGCGCTGGTAGCCGGGGTCTTCTGCCATATAGCCGATGGTGTAGATGTGCACCATGAGCGAGACGAAGGTGACCACCAGCATCATGGTCACGCTCAACTTGTCGATCATGAAACCAACCTGGAAGCTGGTATCGCCGGAGGTCAGCCAGGTATAGATCGGGCCGTTGAAGGTATTGCCCGCCGACACATCGCTGAAGATCGCCAGCGAGGCGAGGAAGGAAACCGCCACCAGCGCGATCGTGATGCGGTGCGACCCGGTGCGCCCCAGCCACTTGCCGAACAGGCCGGCCGCGATTGCGCCCGCCAGTGGCGCCAGCGGAACGAGCAGATACAGGCTTTTCATATCCATTTGCATCAACCTTTCAGGGAATCCAGATCATCCACATTGATGGTGCGCAAGTTGCGGAACAACACCACCAGAATCGCCAGCCCGATGGCGGCTTCCGCCGCCGCGACCGTCAGGATGAAGAACACGAAAATCTGTCCGGCCGCGTCGTTCAGGTAGTGCGAGAACGCGACGAAGTTGGTGTTCACCGCCAGCAACATCAGTTCGATCGCCATCAGCAGCACGATCAGGTTCTTGCGGTTGAGGAAGATGCCGACCACGCTGATGGCGAACAGCACCGCTCCCAGCACAAGATAATGCGAAAGACCCAGATTCAACATGACTTCCCCTTTGTATTCACTTGGGCGCGCGGGCGGACGCGTCGTCCGCCGACCGCTTCACCGCCGGCATGGAAACCAGCCGCACCCGGTCGGCGCGCTTGACCTGGACCTGCCTGCTGATTTGCTGCGACTTCGAATCGCGGCGGCGGCGGAAGGTCAGCGCGATCGCGGCCACCATGGCCACCAGCAGCAGCACCGCCGCCAGTTCGAACGGATAGACGTAATCGGTATAGATCAGCCGTCCCAGTTCCTTGGTGTTGCTGTAATCCGCCGCGTGCCTGACGGCGGTCATGCCGGCGGAACTCGCCTTGTCCCCCAGCACCCAGACCATCTGCACCACGATCAATGTCGCCAACAGGGCGCCCGCCGGCAGCCACTGCCAGAAGCCTTTGCGCAGTTGTTCGAGGTTGATGTCCAGCATCATCACCACGAACAGGAACAGCACCATGACCGCACCCACATACACCAGCACCAGGGTGATGGCCAGGAATTCGGCTTCCAGCAGCAGCCAGATGCCGGCGCTGCTGACGAAGGCGAGGACCAGGAACAGCACCGCATGCAACGGGTTGCGCGCGGTAATCACCCGCAGCGCGGCGAACACGACCACGGCGGCGAACAGGTAGAACAGAATGGTTTCAAAATTCATGGGGCTTCCTCAAATTACCGGTACTTGGCATCGGCGGCACGATCCAGGGCGATCTGCTGCTCGTACTGGTCGCCGACCGCCAGCAACTTGTCCTTGGTGTAATACAGGTCGCCGCGGTTCTCGCCGTGATATTCAAAGATGCGCGTCTCGACGATGGCGTCCACCGGACAGGATTCCTCGCAGAATCCGCAGAAGATGCACTTGGTCAGATCGATGTCGTATTGCGTGGTGCGGCGCGAACCGTCGGCGCGTTCAGCCACCTCAATCTTGATCGCGAGGGCGGGACAAACCGCCTCGCACAACTTGCAGGCGATGCAACGTTCCTCGCCGTTGGGGTAACGCCGCTGTGCATGCAGGCCGCGGAAGCGGTAGCTCTGCGGGGTCTTCTCCTCCGGATACTGGACGGTGATGTGGCGCGCGAAGAAATACCGCCCGGTGACCGACATGCCCTTGAGCAATTCGAGCAGCAAAAAACTCTTGAAGAAATTGATCAGTTTTTTCATTTTTTCTCCTCACCCCTTACCACAGCCAGTACGGGGTCTGCATCCATGCCGCGATCACCACCACCCAGACCAGGGTCAGCGGGATGAACACCTTCCAGCCCAGACGCATCAACTGGTCATAGCGATAGCGCGGGAAGGTCGCACGGAACCACAGGAAGATGAACAGCATGGCGGACATCTTGGCCAGCATCCAGACCAGTCCTGGAATCTGGTTGAACGGCTGGATATCGAGCGGCGGCAACCAGCCCCCGAGAAACATGACCGAGGTCAGCGCCGCAATCAGAATCATGTTGGCGTATTCGGCGAGGAAGAACAGGGCAAAGCCCATGCCGGAGTATTCGACATGGAAGCCCGCCACGATCTCCGACTCGCCTTCGGCGAGGTCGAACGGCGCGCGGTTGGTTTCCGCCACGCCGGCGAGGAAATACACGACGAACATCGGGAACAGCGGGATGAAGTACCAGCCGAGCAGGCCGTAACCGTTGCTCTGCCCGCGCACGATATCGCCAAAATTCATGCTTTGCGCGGCCAGCAATACACAGACCAGGGCAAATCCCATCGCCAGTTCGTAGGACACGATCTGGGCCGCCGAACGCAGGGCACCCAAGAAGGCGTATTTCGAGTTGGAGGCCCAACCGGCGATGATGATGCCGTACACCCCGAGCGAGGTCATCGCCAGCAGGTAGAGCATGCCCGCGTTGACGTCCGCCAGGATCAGGCCGTCATCGAACGGGATCACCGCCCACGCCGAGAGCGCCGGCACCAGCGCCAGCACGGGGGCGGCGAGGAACAGGAATTTGTTGGAGTTGGCCGGGATGATGACTTCCTTCATCAGCAGCTTGATCCCGTCCGCGACGGGTTGCAGCAAACCCCAATATCCGACGCGGTTGGGGCCGGGCCGAATCTGCATGAAGCCAAGAATTTTGCGCTCGGCCAGCGTCAGATAGGCCACGCCGCCCATGATCGGCGCAACGATAATCATGATCTTGATCGCCGTCCACACCGGCAGCCAGGCTGCCCCGAGTAAATCCTGTCCTGCGCTTTGCAAGGTTTGCAGCAGTTCCATCATGCGCGCTCCACCGTGATCGTTCCGAACATCGCGCCCAGTGCGGCAGTCGCCGCATGGCCTGCAGCCACGCGCACCACCCCCTTGGGTAACCTGGCGTCAGCGGCCGCGCGCAGCGTGACGCTGCCCGCCCCCTGGCTGATCCTGACGTCGGCACCGGGTTCGATGCCGAGCTTGTGCAATTCTTCCGGATGCAGCGAGGCCTTGGGCGGTGCCGCGTCCGCCGTTGCCTGCAACGGGGGGGCGCGCCGCACCACGGCATCGGTTGCGTAGATCGGCACTTCCGCCACGCGCTGCAAACCGCCGGCCGGCGCCCGAGGTTGCACGTCAACGTTGGCAAGGGCGTTGTCCAGACTGTTAATCTGAATACCGGCCAGCACCTGGTCGCGCACCGCCTCGGAGGAGTCGAAATCAAAGCCGTCGAGCTCGAGCAGATTGCCCAGCACGCGCAACACTTTCCACGCCGGGCGTGCTTCGCCCAGCGGCCGGACGGCGCCCTTGAACGTTTGCACGCGGCCTTCGCTGCTGATGAAGGTACCGGATGTTTCGGTGAACGGCGCGATCGGCAGCAACACATCCGCATAATCCAGCGCGCGGTGTTTGTAGGCGGAAAGAACTATCACCGTATCGGCACCGCCCAGTGCAGCCAGTGCCTGTTGCGGATCGGCGCAATCCAGCTCCGCTTCCACGTTGAGCAGAACATAGGCCTTGCGCGGTTGCGCCAGCATGCTGCGCGCGTTCAATCCGTTCGCGCCAGGCGTGGCGTGGGCGAGGTATCCCCCCACGCTATTCGCCGCCTCGCCGATGAAGCCGAACTTGCCGGCGGTGGCAGCCGCGATCTGCTGCGCCAGCGCTTGCAGTTGCGCCGCCTGCGGATGTTGCTGGGCAAAGTTGCCGAGCAGAATGACCACGCGTTCGCCGCCAGCCAGACTGCCTGCGATGCCGCCCGTCTGTTTTTCCGACAAATCCTTGGCCACCTGCGCCATTGCATCAACCATTGCATCCGGTGCAACTATGGCTTTGTGTGCCACCCGCATCAACAGATCATCATCGACTGCGTGAATAATGCTGACCTGTGCGCCGCGTTTCACGGCCTGGCGGATGCGTGCGGCCAGCAACGGATGATCCTTGCGCAGGAAACTGCCGACGATGAGCAGGCGGTCGGCTTGGCCGATGTCGCCCACCGACATTCCCAGCCAGGGCGCGCCCTGCCGTTTTCCATCGAGGGAGAAATCGCTCTGGCGCAGACGGAAGTCCACGTTTTCGCTGCCGAGACCGCGCATCAGTTTCTGCAACAGATGCAACTCCTCCAGCGTGGAGTTGGCGGTTGCCAGGGCGCCGACGTGTTCCGCGCCCGCACCGCGCGAGATCTGGAGCAAGCCGTTCGCCGCATAATCCAGCGCGACCGGCCACGCCACTTCCTGCCACTTGCCATCCTGCTTGATCATCGGCCGGGTCAGGCGCTCGTCCGAATTCAATCCGGTATAGGCAAAGCGATCCTTGTCCGACAGCCAGCATTCGTTGATGTCTTCGTTTTCGATCGGCAATACGCGCAATACTTGATTGTTCTGGGTCTGCACCGCCAGATTGGAACCGAGGCTGTCGTGCGCGCTCACCGAGCGGCGGCGCGACAATTCCCATGCCCGCGCTTTGTAGCGGAACGGCTTGCTGGTCAGTGCGCCGACCGGGCACAGATCGATCATGTTGCCGGAGAGCTCGGATTCGACCGCGCCCGACACGAACGACATGATCTCGGCATGTTCGCCACGGAACGCCTGCCCCAGCTCCATCTGGCCGGCAATCTCCTGGCCGAAACGCACGCAGCGCGTGCAGTTGATGCAGCGGCTCATCTCTTCCGCCGACACCAGCGGGCCGATGTCCTTGGCCAGCACGGTGCGCTTTTCCTCGTGATAGCGGGAATTCCCGCCGCCGTAACCGACCGAGATGTCCTGCAACAGGCACTCCCCGCCCTGGTCGCAGATCGGGCAGTCCAGCGGGTGATTGATCAGCAGGAATTCCATCACGCCTTTCTGCGCCTTCACCGCGAGCTTGGAATGGGTGAACACCTTCATCCCTTCCGCGACCGGCGTGGCGCAGGCGGGCAAAGGTTTGGGGGCCTTTTCCACCTCAACCAGACACATGCGGCAGTTGGCGGCGATGGAAAGCTTCTTGTGATAACAGAAATGCGGAATATGGATACCGGCCTGATGCGCTGCCTCGATTACGGTCGCGCCGCTCTCGGTTTGAATCCGCTTGCCGTCAATTTCGATGTTGATCATTGCTCACCTATCCTGTTCAGTCTTGCACCAGGCAGCGCTTGTGCTCGATGTGATATTCGAATTCCTTGCGGAAGTGCTTGAGCATGCCCTGCACCGGCCATGCCGCCGCGTCCCCCAGTGCACAGATGGTGCGCCCGGCGATGTTTTCGCACAGGTCGAGCAGCAATTGCAGGTCTTCCGGGCGGCCCTGGCCATGCTCGATGCGGTGCACGATGCGGTACAGCCAGCCGGTGCCCTCGCGGCACGGCGTGCACTGGCCGCAGGATTCCTCGTGGTAAAAATAGGACAGACGCTCCAGTGCGCGCACCATGCAGGTGGTGTCGTCCATCACGATCACGGCACCCGACCCCAGATACGATCCGGCCTTTTGTAGCGAGTCGTAGTCCATGTTCACGTTCATCATGATCTCGGCCGGCAGCACCGGCATCGACGATCCGCCGGGAATCACCGCCTTCAGCTTGTGGCCGTTGCGCACCCCTCCCGCCATCTCCAGCAGTTTGGCGAACGGCGTGCCCATCGGCACTTCGAAGTTGCCCGGCTTGTTGACGTGACCCGAGACGGAAAACAGCTTGATGCCGCCGCTGTTGGGCACACCGAGATCGGCAAACTTCTTTCCGCCCTCGCGGATGATGTAGGGCACGCTGGCGAATGTCTCGGTGTTGTTGATGGTGGTCGGCTTGCCGTACAAGCCGAAGTTGGCCGGAAACGGCGGCTTGTAACGCGGCTGCCCCTTCTTGCCTTCGATCGACTCCAGCAGCGCCGTCTCTTCTCCGCACACGTAAGCGCCGTAGCCGAGATGATTATGCAGGTCGAAATCGAAACCGAGGCCGAGGATATTGGCGCCCAGATAACCCGCCCGGCGCGCCTCATCGCAGGCCGCTTCCATGCGCTCGTAGGCTTCGAAGATTTCGCCGTGGATGTAGTTGTAGCCGGTCTTCACTCCCGTCGCATATGCGGCGATGGCCATGCCCTCGATCAGCGCATGCGGGTTGTAGCGCAGAATGTCCCAGTCCTTGCAGGTGCCGGGTTCGCCCTCGTCGGAATTGCACACCAGATATTTCTCGCCGGCGTAGTTCTTTGGCATGAACGTCCATTTCAGACCGGTGGGAAATCCAGCGCCGCCGCGCCCGCGCAGGTTGGAGGTTTTGACTTCGTTGATGACGGCCTCGGGCGCGATCTTTTCCGAGAGCACCTTGCGCAAGGCCTGGTAGCCGCCGACTTTGAGGTAGTTTTCCAGCGTCCATGGCTGGTCGAATTGCAGCGTGTTGTAGATAACCGAGGCGCTCATTGCTTATCCAGTTCTGCCAGAATCTGGTCGATTTTTTCAGGCGTCAGGCGGCCGCACAGTTTTTTGTTGCTGACCGTCAGCAACGGCGCGTCCACGCAGGCCCCCATGCACTCGCCTTCGCGCAGGCCATACTTGCCGTCGGGGGTCACTTCGCCCAGTTTGATGCCGAGCTTCTGCTCAAGATAGCCCACCGTATCCAGCGCGCCGCACAGGGTGCACGACAGGTTGGTGCACACGGTCAGGGTATGCCTGCCCATCGGCTTCAGGTTGTACATGTGGTAGAAGGTCGCCACCTCGTACACGGCCATCTGCGGCATGCCGAGATAGGCGGCAACATCCGCCATGTCCGCGCTGGCGATCCAGCCCTTTTCGTCCTGCACGAAGCGCAGGGCCGCCATGACGGCCGACTGCCGCTGGTCGGCGGGATATTTTTTCAACTCGCGGTCTATCGCCGCGGTTACAGTGGATGACAACATTAGCGGTCTATCTCCCCGAAAACAATGTCCTGTGTGCCGATGATCGCCACCACGTCGGCAATCATGTGTCCGCGCGCCATCTCGTCCAGTCCGGCGAGGTGCGCAAAACCGGGCGCGCGAATCTTCATGCGATAGGGTTTGTTCGCCCCGTCCGACACCAGATAGATGCCAAATTCGCCCTTGGGGTGTTCGACGGCGGAATACACCTCGCCGGCGGGCACATGGAAACCCTCGGTGAACAGCTTGAAGTGATGAATCAGCTCTTCCATGTTCTGCTTCATCGCCTCGCGTTTGGGCGGCACGAACTTGGAGTCGCCGGCAATCACGGGGCCCGGATTCTGGCGCAGCCAGGTGATGCACTGCTTGATGATACGGTTGGATTGGCGCATCTCTTCCATGCGCACCAGATAGCGGTCGTAGCAGTCGCCCTCGACGCCCACCGGAATATCGAAATCCAGGCGATCATAGACTTCATACGGCTGCTTCTTGCGCAGATCCCACGCCACCCCCGATCCGCGCAGCATCGGCCCGGTGAAGCCCATGGCCATGGCCCGTTCCGGACTGACCACGCCGATCCCGACCGTGCGCTGTTTCCAGATGCGGTTGTCGGTCAGCAGGGTTTCATACTCATCCACGTAACCGGGGAAGCGCTGCGTAAAGGCTTCAAGAAAATCCAGCAGCGAACCCTGGCGGTCTGCATTCATCTTTTTGATCGCCGCCTCGTTGTGAATCTTGCTCGCGCGGTATTGCGGCATGCTGTCCGGCAGGTCGCGATACACCCCGCCCGGACGATAGTAGGCGGCATGCATGCGCGCGCCGGATACCGCCTCGTAAGCGTCGAACAGATCCTCGCGCTCGCGGAAGGTGTAGAAAAACATGGTCATCGCACCGAGGTCGATGCCGGATGCCCCCAGCCACAGCAGATGATTCAGGAGGCGCGTGATCTCGTCGAACATCACGCGGATGTATTGCGCGCGCAACGGCACCTCGATGCCGGACAACTTCTCGATCGCCATCACGTAGGCGTGCTCGTTCACCATCATCGAGACGTAATCGAGGCGATCCATGTAGGGCACGGATTGCAGGAAAGTCTTGTGCTCGGCCAGTTTCTCCGTGGCGCGGTGCAACAGGCCGATGTGCGGGTCGGCCCGCTCGATGACTTCGCCGTCCAGCTCCAGCACCAGGCGCAGCACGCCGTGCGCCGCCGGATGCTGCGGCCCAAAATTCATGGTGTAATTTTTTATTTCAGCCATAACTCCGCCTATCTCAACACCTGATTCAACGTGCGCCCACCCTGAATTTCAGTGAAGGCTAACGTGCGTACGCACGTTAAGCCCGCAGGGCGGCCGGCGCTAAAATTCAGGGTGTAATTTTTTATTTCAGCCATAGTCTCACCCCCTCAATTGCGCGCATAGTTTTCTTCGCGCAGTGAGCGGGGCGTCACCTCGCGCGGGTCAATCGAAACCGGCTCGTAGATCACGCGCTGCTGTGCGGCGTCGTAGCGCATCTCCACCGTGCCGGACAAGGGGAAGTCCTTGCGGAACGGGTTCCCGACAAATCCGTAGTCGGTCAGAAGGCGGCGCAGATCCGGATGGCCGGTAAAAATGATGCCGAACAGATCGAACGCTTCTCGCTCGAACCAGTTCGCGGCCGGCCAGACCTGTATCGCCGACGACAGGATGGGCTGGGCATCGTCCTCGGCGAACACGCGCACACGGAGGCGCATGTTATGGGCAATGGAAAGCAGATGATAGACCGCTGCAAAGCGCGGACCGGGGTGCACGCTATCCGCCACATAGCGCCCGTCCTCGCTCGTTTCGCTGCCATAGGCGGAGTAATCAATGCCGCACACATCGATCAATTCCTCGAAGCGGAAGGCGGCGTCGTCGCGCAGCCGGGTAAACACACTGATCATGTCGCCCGCCTTGACGACTAGGGTCAGCTCGCCCAACCGCTGCTCAAGACCGACAATACCGGAGCCGAATGCCTCGGCCAGATTGGATTTCAGAATATCGAGATCGGTCGCCATGATTTGCCTATCGCGCAATGGTGTTGGTGCGCTTGATCTTGTTCTGCAACTGGATCACGCCGTACAACAGCGCTTCTGCCGTCGGTGGACAACCCGGAACGTAGATGTCCACCGGCACAATGCGGTCGCAGCCGCGTACCACAGAGTAGGAATAATGGTAGTAGCCGCCGCCATTGGCGCACGACCCCATGGAGATCACCCAGCGCGGCTCGGCCATCTGGTCATACACCTTGCGCAAGGCCGGGGCCATCTTGTTGCACAGCGTGCCGGCCACGATCATCACATCGGACTGGCGCGGACTGGGGCGGAAAGCGCCGGCGCCAAATCGGTCAAGATCGTAACGCGCGAGTGCCGCATGCATCATTTCCACGGCACAGCAAGCCAGACCAAAGGTCATCGGCCACAGCGAACCGGTGCGCGCATAGTTGATGATGGTGTCGGCAGTCGTCGTGACGACGCCCTTCTCCAGAATACCTTCAATGCCCATAACCCATCCCTTTCTTCTCCGCGCACTGGAACACGACTCGCGGACGGTCACATCCCCGCTGCGCGGGGCCCCTGCTCCCTGCTCGTGCTGCCGCCTCGGCAAAATTCCGTTCCACCCAATTCACCGTGTCGGCGTCTGGCAGCACTCGCGGACGGTCACATCCCCGCTGCGCGGGGCCCCTGCTCCCTGCTCGTGCTGCTACTCCCACTCCAGCGCTCCCTTCATCCATTCGTAGATGAAGCCAACCACCAAGATGGCGAGGAAGACCATCATGGAGACAAAACCGAAGGTGCCGATTTCCTTGAGCACGATGGCCCAGGGAAACAGGAAAGCGATCTCGAGATCGAACAGGATGAACAGGATGGCGACCAGATAGAAACGCACGTCAAATTTCATGCGCGCGTCTTCGAAGGCCTCGAAGCCGCACTCGTAGGGAGACAATTTTTTTTCGTCAGGACGATTCGGGCCAAGCAACCGGCCCAGAACCAGAGGCGCAATACCGATCGCCAAAGCAATGCAGATGAACAACAGTACCGGAAAATAATTTTCCAACATGCTTATGCTCCCCCTCCATCAGTCCGCGATATAGCGGCTTACCAAGCGATGCTTCTGTTTTTCCGACCTTTTGCCAAGGTTCTTGTTTTTGTGTTATCTGGTGCGGGGCATGGGACTCGAACCCACACGTCCTTTCGGACACAGCCACCTCAAGGCTGCGCGTCTACCAATTCCGCCAACTCCGCATGTAACCTATTTATTTGGGTATTTGATTGACCTTCGAATCAGGCGCATCAACAGCGGCAGGCACATTCTTTTGCAGCGTATTCACATCAACCCTGTCCATCACCCCGGACACTTGCGCTGGTTGCGCATACAAATAGGTCAAAGTGAGACTGGTAATAAAAAAGACAGTGGCCGCAACCGCAGTGCTCCGGCTCAAGAAATTAGCCGAGCCGCTGGAGCCGAAAAGGCTGCCCGCCGACCCGGAACCAAACGCCGCACCCATGTCGGCCCCCTTGCCGCGCTGTACCAGAACCAGACCAACCAGAATGACTGCCGTCACCACATGCACCACCCAGACCAATGTTTCCACACTTGACTCCAACGCTAGTTATTGTTGCGCGGCGCGACAGATCGCCACAAACTCTTCCGCCACCAGCGACGCACCGCCGATCAGCCCGCCATCGATGTCTGGCATCGCCATCAACTCTGCTGCATTTCCCGGTTTCATGCTGCCCCCGTAGAGGATCCGCAATCCCCCGGCCACTTTGCCGTCCAGTTGCGCCACCCGGCTGCGAATGAAAGCGTGCACCGCCTGCGCCTGTTCAGGGGTCGCGGTCTTGCCGGTGCCGATCGCCCACACCGGCTCGTACGCAATCACGGTCTTTGCCACCGATTGCGCGCCGGCGTGATTGAGCACCACTTCCAATTGACGCGCCACCACTTGCTCGGTCACCCCGTCTTCGCGCTCCTGCAGGGTCTCGCCCACGCAGAAAATCGGCGTCATGCCGAACTTGATCGCCGCGTCGAACTTGGCGGCCGCGATATCGTTGCTCTCATGAAACAGCGCGCGCCGCTCGCTGTGGCCGATGATGACATAGCGGCACCCGAAGTCGGCCAGCATGCCCGGGGCCACCGCGCCGGTGAACGCGCCCTGCTCGTGCTGGCTCAAATTCTGCGCGCCCCATGCGATATTGCTTCCCTGCAACATCGACTGGGCCTGCGCCAGATAGGGATAAGGCACGCACACGCCGTAGTCGGCGGCACGCAACTCCTTGACTCCCGCCAGCACAGCTCCCAGCAACGCCTTGTTGCGGGCGAGATTGCCGTGCATCTTCCAGTTTCCGACTACCAGCTTGCGTCGCATGACACTTTTTCTTTCGACGATTCGAGTTGCCGGATGTTACCGATGAATGGCCGCAGGGTCAATCGATGTAATGCCTATAGGCGGATTGAATTACTTCCGTTTGCGTGATAGCCGCCTGCACAAGGTCAGCAAAACACCACGAAGAACCTAGCCGAAGCGGCCCGTGATGTAGTCTTCCGTCTCCTTGCGTTTCGGGTTGGTGAACACATTGTTCGTATCCCCGAACTCGATCAGGTTGCCCAAATACATGTAGGCCGTGTAATCGGATACCCGCGCCGCCTGCTGCATGTTGTGGGTCACGATCAGGATCGCCACCTTCTCCTTCAATTCGGTCACCAGTTCCTCGATGCTGCTGGTGGCAATCGGATCGAGCGCCGAAGTCGGTTCATCGAACAGCACCAGTTCCGGATCGATGGCCAGCGCACGGGCGATGCACAAGCGCTGCTGCTGGCCGCCCGAAAGATTGAACGCCAAGCCTTTCAACCGATCCTTGACTTCATTCCACAGCGCGGCACCGCGCAGAGCTTCTTCCACTTTGGCGTCCAGATCGTAGCGATTTCTCACCCCGCGCACGCGCAAGCCGTAGGCAACATTCTCGTAGATCGACTTGGGAAACGGGTTCGGCTTCTGGAATACCATGCTGATGCGCATCCGCACCTCCAGCGGATCGACCTGGCGCGAGACGATGTTGATGTCATCCGGATGCAGAATGATCTCGCCCTCGTAGCGGTTGCCGGGATACAGATCGTGCATGCGGTTGAAGCTGCGCAAGAAAGTCGATTTGCCGCAACCGGAAGGACCGATCAGCGCCGTCACCTGTTTTTCGGCGATCGGCATGTTGATGTTCTTCAGGGCCTGCACCTTGCCGTAGTAGAAATTAAAATTCCTGACTTCGGCTTTAAGGGCTACCGCAGACGGGCTCTTTTCAGCAGTCGTTATCATTGATTCCCGCTCCTACCATTTGATGTTTTTACGAATCTTATAACGCAGATAAATCGCCAGCGCATTCATGGCCAGGGTCATGGTGATGATCACCACACCGGTCGCCGCCGCATTGACCAGGAAGGCCTCCTCCGGCCGCGACACCCAGTTGAACATCTGGATCGGCAATACCGTGAAGGGCGAGAACAGCCAATCGAACAGGCCGGCGACCGGCTCTCCCGCTTCACCGGTGAAGGGTACCGGCGGCAGGAAGGCGATGAACGTCAGCGCGCCGATCGTGATGATGGGCGCCGTTTCGCCGATGGCGCGCGACATGCCGATGATCACCCCGGTCAGGATGCCGCCGCGCGAATAGGGTAGCACATGGTCGCGTATCATCTGCCAGCGGGTGGTCCCCAGCGCATAGGCCGCCTCGCGAATCTCGCGCGGGATGGTGCGCAGCGATTCGCGCGTCGCCACGATGACGATGGGCAAAATCAGCAACGCCAAGGTCAGCCCGGCGGTCAGGATACTTTGCCCCAGATCCAGCTGATAAACAAACAGGCCCAGCGCCAGCAGGCCGTAAATGATCGAAGGCACACCGGCCAGATTGCTGACGTTGATTTCGATGATGGAGGTCAGCAGATTTTTCGGCGCGTACTCCTCGAGATACACCGCAGCCGCCACCCCCATCGGCACTGCCACCACGGCGGTCACCAGCAACACCAGCACCGAACCGACCCAAGCCGACAGGATGCCGGCCTGCGCCGCACGCCGCGAGGGAAACGAAGTGAAGAAGTCATAATTGAGACGCTCCAGCCCGTCGAGCAGCAAATTGGTGAACAGACCGAGCAGGGTGACCACGCCCACCATCATGCAAACCAGACCGATCAGGGAAAACATATAGTCATTGAACTTCAGCCGGCGGATCAGCGCGCGCAGCTGTTTCGTGTCTTTTTGTTCGCCCATTTCAATAGACCTCACGGAAACGTTGACGCACGATTTGGCCCAGAATGTTGAAGACCAGCGTCATCAGGAACAGCACCAGACCGACGGCGAAGATGCTTTGATAGCCGATCGAACCGTGCGGCAAATCCCCCAGGGCAACCTGCACGATATAGGCCGTGATGGTCGCCGCAGCCTCGGTCGGGTCGAAGGTAAAATTGGGCTGCTGGCCCGCGGCGATCGCCACCACCATGGTTTCGCCGATCGCACGCGACATGCCCAGAATGTAGGCCGAAATGATGCCCGAGATGGCAGCCGGCGTGATCACCCGCAGCGCGGTTTGGAAACGGGTCGCACCCATTGCGTAGGAGCCTTCGCGCATCGCCATCGGCACGGCCTTCATTGCATCTTCGGACAGGGACGAGACGTAGGGAATGATCATGATGCCGATCACGATACCCGGTCCCAGCATGTTGAAGCCCGGCAATTCCGGCATGACGGTTTGCAACAGCGGGGTAACCACCAGCAGGGCGAAATAGCCGAACACCACGGTCGGCACGCTGGCAAGCAGTTCAAGGAAGGGCTTGACCACCTCGCGCACCTTGTGCGGCGCGAATTCGGACAGATAGATGGCGATGATGCTGCCGATGGGAATCGCCACCAAGAGGGCTACCGTCGAGGTGACCAGGGTGCCCATCACCAGCGGCAAGACCCCGTATTGCGGATTCTCGAACAGCGGCGACCATTGCGTATTGGTCAGGAATTCGAGCAACGAGACATGCTCAAAGAAAACCATCGATTCGTACAACAGGATGGCCACGATGGAAACGGTGATGGCCACCGCCGAGAAAGCGGCCAGGAACATGACAGCCTCGACCAGCTTTTCCCGCCGATGCACCCAGGGATTGCGCGCAAATCGGGTACTTGTTGATGTTCTTTCCATATCTGGCCTCAGCTTCCCTCACCGCAATTCATTCGAGGTCGGCATTCTAACAGGTTGATTGTTACAAACGAATGCGCGTTCCGGGAATATCCCATGAAAAATGGCGGGGCCGTTCTGACCCCGCCATCGTCAATCCAGCAAAACGCGGATTATTGTTTGCCTTCGCGAGTCAGCAGATCTTTCATTTCCACCCCCACCTCGGCTTCGCCTCCAAAACCGGTGCCGGTCTTGCGACTTTTCAGGTTTTTCAGCGCCAGCTTGTAATCCTCTTTAGCCAGCGGTACATAACCCACTTCCTTGGTCAGGGTGGCCGCCTTATTCAGGTAGAACTCCACAAATTCTCCCACTTCCGGCTTGTCTGCAGCTTTCGCATTGACGTAAATGAAGAGCGGGCGTGCCAACGGCTGATAGGTACCTTTCATTACGGTTTCAACAGAAGGCAACACCGCAGGCTTGCCGTCTTTTTCAATGATGGCGACCGCCTTCATCTTCTTCTTGTTTTCCGCATAGTATGCATAGCCAAAGTAGCCCAGCGCATTCTCGTCACGCGAAACACCCTGCACCAGGACGTTGTCATCCTCGGAAGCGGTAAAGTCGCCGCGGCTGGACTTGGATTTGCCCACAATCGCTTCGGTGAAGTAATCGAAAGTGCCGGAATCGGCACCCGGACCAAACAGCTTCAACGGCGCATCAGGCCAGGCCGGATTGATCTGGTTCCAGCGCGTGATCTTGCCCTGCGCAGCCGGTTCCCACATCATTTTCAGCTCGGCCACCGTCATCTTCTCTGCCCAGGTGTTTTTGGGATTGATGACGACCGTCATCGCGTCGAAGGCAACCGGCAATTCGATGTAGGTGATGCCGTTCTCCTTGCACAGGTCCATTTCCTTGCGCAGGATGGGACGCGAGGCATCGGAGATGTCGGTATCGCCACGGCAGAACTTCTTGAATCCGCCCCCCGTGCCGGAAACGCCGACCGTCACATGCACCTTGTTCTTTTTGGCTTTCTGGAAATCCTCGGCCACCGCCTCAGTGATCGGAAACACCGTGCTGGAACCGTCCACAGCCACCAGTGGTGTTGCCGCGTGCGCCGACAGAGAGGCCGCCAAAGCGCCGCCCATCAGGACGGCAACCGCCAGAGTCTTCAATTTTAAATCAGTCATATTTTCCTCAACGAAGGGTTAGTAAAATGTGTTCGCTCATCACACGCTCTGTGACGGGCGGCATCCTAGCGCCCCAATGTGACAGGATTATTACAGAAGGACCGGGGCGATCCGTTCGCCCTTGCTCCTGCTTGCGGGGGAAAGTTGGATAGGTGGAAACGGGCATGGCAGGTTTCAATCATGGGCGGCACATTTGCCATGCCCGTCAGGCTTGAGCCAGCTTGCTGACCGCTTCGGCGATCTTTTCCGCGCACAACCGCACCTTGGCCACGTCCTCGCCCTCCACCATTACCCGCAGCACCGGTTCGGTGCCGGAAGGACGCAACAGCACACGCCCTTTTCCTGCCAGCATGATTTCGGCGGTTTCGACCGCATGTTTCACAGCCGGATGATTGACATAATCGGTCTTGCCGCCGACACGCACATTGATCAGCACTTGCGGATACATCTGCAGGTCGCCTGCGGCCTCGGCCAGCGTTTGCTGTTTCATGCGCAGCGCATGCAACACTTGCAGCGCGGAAATAATGCCATCCCCCGTACTGTGCTTGTCGAGACAGATGATGTGGCCGGAGTTTTCGCCGCCGAGCTGCCAGCCGTGCTGCTGCAACAACTCCATCACATAGCGGTCGCCGACTTTGGCGCGCGCGAACGGAATGCCCAGATGCTGCATGGCGTGCTCGAACGCCAGGTTGGTCATCAGCGTACCGGCCACGCCGCCCTTCATCGCGCCTTCGGCATGGCGATGCCGGGCGATGACATACAGCAACTGGTCGCCGTCATAGAGTTTGCCCGCGGCATCCACCATGATGAGACGGTCGCCGTCGCCATCCAGCGCGATGCCGAGATCGGCCTGGTGTTCGACCACGGCCTTTTGCAGGTTTTGCGGCTTGGTCGCACCGTAGCCGTCGTTGATGTTCAGGCCGTTCGGCTCGGCGCCAATGGCCACCACGTCCGCCCCCAGTTCGTGGAAGACATGGCGCGCGATGTGGTAGGTCGCGCCGTGTGCGCTGTCCACCACGAGCTTCAGGCCGCGCAAATTCATCTCGCTGGGAAAGGTGCTCTTGCAAAATTCGATATACCGCCCCACCGCATCGTCGATGCGCTTGGCCTTGCCCAGATTTTCCGAGGCGTTGGTCTGCATCGGCTGTTCCAGTTCAGCCTCGATTGCGAGCTCAATCGCATCCGGCAGCTTGGTGCCGCTGCCGGAGAAGAACTTGATGCCGTTGTCCTCGAACGGGTTGTGCGAGGCGGAGATGACCACCCCAGCCTGCAAGCGCAGGGCGCGGGTGAGATACGCCACCGCCGGCGTCGGGATGGGGCCCGCCAGATAGACATCGATGCCCGCCGCGATCAGCCCGGCCTCGAGCGCGGATTCCAGCATGTAGCCGGAGATACGCGTGTCCTTGCCGATCAGCACGCCCGGACGCTCGCCTTGCGCATGCTCCGCGCTCGCCAGAACCTTGCCCGCGGCAAAACCCAGATGCATCACGAATTGCGGCGTGATCGGATGCTCGCCCACTTTGCCGCGCACGCCGTCGGTACCGAAATATTTCCTGCCCATCATAAATTCCGCCCCTTTTAAACATCCCACCACAGAGACATGGAGAAAACCAAAAACACCCGCTTCCAGATTCAAACGCCAGAGATTGTTTTGCTTTGGGTATGCTCTGTGTCTCTGCGTCTCTGTGGTGAATGGTTTTCATCAATTATCTGCCATACCTTCAGCGCATCCACCGTCTCGCGCACATCGTGCACGCGCACGATGGCCGCACCGCGCTGCACCGCGAGCAACGCGGCGGCCACGCTGGCCGCGACGCGCTCGCCGATGCCGCGCCCGGTAATCGCCCCCAGCATGGACTTGCGCGACAAGCCGGCCAGCACCGGCACCCCGAGCGCAGACAAGGCATCCAGGTCGCGCAACAGCGCAAGATTATGCGCCAGCGTCTTGCCAAATCCGAAACCCGGATCGATGACGATGCGATTCCGGGCGATTCCCGCCGCCTCGGTTGCGGCGACGCGTGCGCGCAGAAAAGCGCCCACTTCTGCCACGACATCGGCATAGTGCGGTTGCTGCTGCATGGTCTGCGGATTGCCCTGCTTGTGCATCAGACACACTGCAGCAGCGCTGGCCGCCACCGCCTGCAGCGCGCCTTCCGCCCGCAGCGCATTCACATCATTGACCAGACTTGCACCCGCCGCCAGCGCGGCGCGCATCACTTCCGGCTTCCAGGTATCGATGGAGAGCGGCACCGCAACACCGCGCAATCCTTCGAGCACCGGCAACACCCGATCCAGTTCCTCCTGCACACCGACTTCCGCCGCACCGGGACGCGTCGATTCGCCGCCGATGTCGAGCATATCGGCGCCGTATTCAATGAGTCGGTGCGCGTGTGCGATGGCAGTTGCGGCGGAAGCATGAAGGCCGCCATCCGAGAAGGAATCCGGAGTGACGTTGACGATGCCCATCACGAGAGGGCGCGCAAGGTCAAACTGGAATTTGCCGCAGTGAAGTGACATCGGGTTCGAGGATTCTGGATTGAGGAAAATCCGCCGCCCTGCCCGTGGCCTATTCCCCGATCCTCGCTCCTGCTTTCAGGTTTCCTGTGCCGGCTCGCCGGTGGCCGGCGCGGTCGGTGTCTCATCCTTAGGTGGCTGTGCAGCGGGCTGCACGGGTGCCGGTTTGGGCGGGCGCGGCGGCTTGCCCGCCATGATGTCGTCGATCTGGTCGGCATCGATGGTCTCCCATTCCAGCAGGGCCTTGGCCATCGCCTCGATCTTGTCGCGGTTCTCTTCGATCAGTTTGCGCGCCAGCGCATATTGCTCGTCGAGGATGCGCCGAATCTCGGCATCGACCTTCTGCATGCTCGCTTCTGAAATGTTCTTGTGCGTGGTCACCGAACGGCCAAGGAAAACTTCACCTTCATTCTCGCCATACACCATCGTACCCAGCGCATCGGACATCCCCCACTGCGTGACCATCTTGCGCGCCATGTCGGTCGCGCGCTCGAAGTCGTTGGAAGCACCCGTGGTCATTTGATTCATGAATATCTCTTCCGCAATACGCCCGCCGAACAACACGGTAATCGTCGAGAGAAGACGAATCTTGTCCATACTGTAACGATCTTCGGACGGCAACTGCATGGTCAGCCCCAACGCCCGGCCGCGCGGAATGATGGTCACCTTGTGCACCGGATCGGTCTTGGGCATCAACTTGGCCACCAGGGCATGTCCCGATTCATGGTAAGCCGTGTTGCGCCGTTCCTCTTCCGGCATCACCATGGACTTGCGCTCGGCGCCCATGAATATCTTGTCTTTTGCCGCCTCGAAGTCGTCCATCTCGACGAACCGCTTGCCCCGGCGCGCCGCAAACAGCGCAGCCTCGTTCACCAGATTGGCGAGATCCGCCCCGGACATGCCGGGGGTGCCGCGCGCCAGCACATTGGCGTTCACATCGGGCGCACAGGGAACCTTGCGCATGTGCACCATCAGGATCTGCTCGCGGCCGCGAATGTCGGGCAGCGGCACCACCACCTGGCGGTCGAAACGGCCGGGACGCAACAAGGCGGCATCCAGCACGTCCGGGCGGTTGGTGGCGGCAATCACGATCACGCCGCTCGTCCCTTCGAAGCCGTCCATCTCGACCAGCAGCGCATTCAGCGTCTGTTCGCGCTCGTCATTGCCGCCGCCCAGTCCCGCGCCGCGCTGGCGCCCGACCGCGTCGATCTCGTCGATGAAGATGATGCAGGGCGAGTGTTTCTTGGCCTGCTCGAACATGTCGCGCACGCGCGCCGCGCCGACGCCGACGAACATCTCGACGAAATCGGAGCCAGAGATGGAGAAGAACGGCACCTTGGCTTCGCCGGCGATCGCTTTGGCCAGCAGCGTCTTGCCGGTCCCCGGGCTGCCCACCATCAGCACGCCGCGCGGAATGCGCCCGCCCAGATTCTGGAATTTGGAAGGGTCGCGCAGGAAATCGACCAGTTCCGAAACTTCTTCCTTGGCCTCATCGCACCCGGCCACATCAGCGAAGGTGAAGCGCTCCTTGTTTTCATCCAGCATGCGCGCGCGCGACTTGCCGAAGGAAAAGGCGCCGCCCTTGCCGCCGCCCTGCATCTGGCGCATGAAGAAGACCCACACCCCGATCAGCAACAGCATGGGGAACCACGAGATGAAGATCTGGGTGAAGAAGCCCTGCTCCTCTTCCGGCTTGGCCTCGACCTTGACCCCGTTCTTCAGCAGGTCGGAAACCAGCCAGATGTCGCTCGGGGCAAAACTGGTCACGCGCTTGCCGTCGGCGGTCACCGCTTTCAGGGTGCGCCCCTCGATCGTCACCTTGTCGATCTGTCCCGCGCGCACCGCCTCGAGGAACTGCGAATAGTCCAGTTGCACTTGCGCCGTCGCTTGCTGGCGCGCATTGAACTGGTTGAAGACGGTCATTAGCACCATCGCGACAACCAGCCAGATTCCGATACTCTTGAACAGATTATTCACACTTGCTCCTCATGATTGAGCGATAAAACGAGGGGGCATTAGACTACGTCCATGCTTATTTCTCAAGCTTGCCCAGCCCCACCAGATACTGTTCACTGCTGCGATCGCGCGAGGCTTTCGGTTTGCGCGCAACCACTTTGGCAAAGTGGCCGCGCATCGACTTCAGGTAATCCTCGAAACCGGCCCCCTGAAACACCTTGACCGCGAAATTGCCGCCGACCGCGAGGTGCTTGACGGCGAAATCCAGCGCAAGTTCCGCCAGATAGAGGGCGCGCGCCTGATCGGCCGAGTTCACGCCGCTCATGTTGGGTGCCATATCGGAAATTACAAGGTCGATCGGGCGCCCCCCCAGTTTTTCCTCCAGTTGCGCCAGTACGCCCTCCTCGCGGAAGTCGCCCTGGATGAACTCCACCCGCGGCAGCGGCTGCAAAGGCAGAAGGTCCAGCGCGATGATGCGGCCGTGCGCCCCCAGTTTCTGCGCCACCACTTGGCACCAGCTGCCGGGTACTGCGCCCAGGTCCACCACCGCCATGCCGGGCTTGATGAGATGATCGCGCTCGTTCAGTTCGAGCAACTTGTAAGCCGCGCGCGCCCGATAACCGTCCTTCTGTGCCATTTGCACATAAGGATCATTGACATGCTCCATCATCCATTGTTTGCTGGTTTTGGAAGCCTTCATCGTTTAGAATCCGCGCCTGTTTTCAAGAAAGTCATCATGTTAACTTTGTCCGTTTCCCAGCGCCTCGAACTCAAGGGGCGCGCGCATGCGCTAAAACCCATCGTCATGATCGGCAACGCCGGTCTGACCCCTGCAGTCCTGGATGAAATCGAGCGCAGCCTGAAAAGCCATGACTTGCTGAAAGTCAAGGTCATGCACGACGAACGCGAAGTGCGTGCAGGCATGTTGCAAGAGATATGCACCCTGCTCAAGGCGGGTGCGGTACAGCACATCGGCAAGACGCTGGTCATCTACCGCCCGCTGGAAAAGCCCATCGCCAAGGCGCCGAAACGCCCCCGGGGCAAACCGCTTACCAAGAAACAACTCGCCGGCAGGCGCTGACCTTGCGCAGCAGCCTCGAATTCTGCTCTAACATGGCGCAGCAATCGCGCTTCAGATGTACTGCACCTCGACCACTTCGTATTCGCGTATCCCGCCCGGCGCCTGCACTTCGGCAATATCGCCTTCCGTCTTGCCGATCAGTGCGCGCGCGATCGGTGAACTGATGGAGATTTTGCGGTGTTTGATGTCGGCCTCGTCATCCCCGACGATCTGGTAAGTCACCACATCGCCGTTGGTCACGTCTTCCAGTACCACGGTCGCGCCAAACACGCAGCGCCCGCCGGCATTCAGCGTCTTCGGATCGATGATCAGCGCGCTGCCCAGCTTGAACTCCAGTTCGACGATACGGCCTTCGACGAATGACTGTTTTTCCTTGGCCGCTTCATATTCGGCATTCTCCGACAGGTCGCCCTGCGCGCGCGCTTCGGCGATCGCATTGATCACGGCCGGCCTTTCCACGGTCTTCAACCGATGCAATTCCTGGCGCAAAGTTTCAGCGCCGACCACCGTCAATGGGATTTTGCTCATGATTTACTTCCTTTATTGGAAACGGGCGTGCAGCGACTGCACGTCATAGACCTGCAATTCGGCCAGGTATTGCATGCCCAGACAGGCCGCGCGCGCGCCGGCCATGGTGGTGTAATAGGTGACCCGGCCCTGTAGCGCCGCATGCCGGATGGAATAGGAATCCTTCATCACCGACGGCTTGCTGTCCACGGTATTGACGATGAGGCTGATTTCGCCGTTCTTGATCATGTCCACGATATGCGGGCGGCCTTCCGCCACTTTGTTCACCACGGTCACTTCCACCCCGGCCGCAGTGATGACCGAACCGGTGCCGCGTGTCGCCAGAATGGTAAAACCGAGCTGCTTCAGGGTGCGCGCAACTTCCGCCGCTCCCGTCTTGTCGGCTTCGCGCACGCTGATGAACACGCGGCCGGCCTTCGGCAATTTCACGCCGGCACCGAGTTGGGATTTGACGAAGGCTTCGGCAAAGGTCGCCCCCACGCCCATCACCTCGCCGGTGGATTTCATCTCGGGACCAAGAATGGTATCGACGCCGGGGAATTTGATGAAGGGGAACACCGCCTCCTTCACCGAGTAATACGGCGGGACAATTTCTTTCGTGATGCCCTGCGCGGCCAGCGACTGGCCGGCCATGCAACGCGCAGCGATCTTGGCCAGCGGCACCCCGCTCGCTTTCGACACGAAGGGCACGGTGCGCGAGGCGCGCGGGTTCACTTCCAGCACATAGACCGTCTTGCCCTGGATGGCGAACTGCACGTTCATCAGGCCGACCACGTTGAGCGCCTTTGCCATCGCCACCGTCTGGCGGCGCAATTCGTCCTGCAATGCGGCAGACAGCGAATGCGGGGGCAGCGAGCAGGCCGAGTCGCCGGAATGCACGCCCGCTTCCTCGATGTGCTCCATGATGCCGCCGATGATAACCTGCCGGCCGTCGGACACCGCATCCACATCCACCTCGATCGCATCATTGAGGAAACGGTCGAGCAGGATGGGCATACGCTCCGGCCACACCTTCGCCAACTCTTCTGCATCGCGCATGTAACGCTCAAGGTCCGGCTGGGCGTGGATGATCTCCATGCCGCGCCCGCCCAACACGTTGCTCGGGCGCATCACCAGCGGATAACCGATCTCGGCCGCACCCGCCACCGCATCGGCGGCATTGCTTGCGGTGCGATTGGGCGGCTGCTTCAGCCCCAGTTGCTGCAACATCGCCTGGAAGCGCGCGCGATCTTCCGCCATATCGATCATATCCACCGTAGTGCCGATGATGGGCACGCCGTTCTTGGCCAAACCGTGCGCCAGCTTGAGCGGCGTCTGACCGCCGTACTGCACGATCACGCCAACGGGTTTCTCGACCGCAACCACTTCCAGCACGTCTTCCAGCGTCAGCGGCTCGAAGTACAAACGATCCGACGTATCGTAGTCGGTCGAAACGGTCTCCGGATTGCAGTTGACCATGATGGTTTCAAAACCGTCCTCGCGCATCGCCAGCGCGGCATGCACGCAACAGTAATCGAACTCGATGCCCTGCCCGATGCGGTTCGGCCCGCCGCCCAGCACCATGATCTTCTTTTTATCAGTCGGCTGCGCTTCGCATTCTTCCTCGTAGGTCGAATACATATAGGCGGTGTTGGTGGCGAACTCGGCGGCACAGGTGTCCACGCGCTTGAACACCGGAAGTATCCCCAACGCATGGCGATAGGCGCGCACCGATTCATCATCAATTCCCAACAATTTCGCGAGCCGCGCATCGGCGAAACCGCTGCGTTTCAGCGCACGCAGATGATCGGCGGTGATGCTCTCCAGCGTGTGGCCCGACAACGCCTGCTCCTGCCGGATGATGTCGGCGATCTGCACCAGGAACCAGGGATCAATCGAACTCGCGTTGAACACCTCTTCCACGCTCATGCCGAGACGGAAGGCATCGCCCACCGCCCAGATACGATCCGGCCCGGGATTGCCGAGCTCGGACACGACAGCTTCGCGCTCGCTGAATTTTGTATCCAGTCCGTTCACGCCCACTTCCAGGCCGCGCAGCGCCTTCTGGAACGATTCCTGAAAGGTGCGGCCGATGGCCATCACTTCGCCCACCGATTTCATCTGTGTGGTCAGGCGGTCGTTGGCCTGCGGGAATTTCTCGAAGGCAAACCGCGGAATCTTGGTCACCACGTAGTCGAGGGTCGGCTCGAACGAGGCCGGGGTCGCGCCGCCGGTGATGTCGTTCTTGAGCTCGTCCAGCGTGTAGCCGACAGCCAGTTTGGCCGCGACCTTGGCGATCGGGAAGCCGGTGGCCTTGGAAGCCAATGCCGAGGAACGCGACACGCGCGGATTCATCTCGATCACCACCATGCGCCCGTCCTTCGGGTTGATCGAGAACTGCACGTTGGAGCCGCCGGTCTCCACGCCAATCTCGCGCAGCACCGCCAGCGAAGCGTCGCGCATGATCTGGTATTCCTTGTCGGTCAGCGTCTGCGCGGGCGCGACGGTGATGGAATCGCCGGTGTGCACGCCCATCGGGTCGAGGTTTTCGATGGAACAGATGATGATGCAATTGTCGTTGCGGTCGCGCACGACTTCCATCTCGTATTCTTTCCATCCCAGCAGCGACTCTTCGATCAGCAACTCCTTGGTCGGCGAGGCCTCCAGACCGCGCTCGCAGATCTCGACGAACTCCTCGCGGTTGTAGGCGATACCACCACCGGAACCGCCCATGGTGAAGGAAGGACGAATGATGGTCGGAAAACCCATCACTTGCTGCACTTGCAGCGCCTCTTCCATGGAGTGTGCGATGGCGGAACGGGCCGAAGCCAGACCGATCCTGGTCATCGCCTGCTTGAACTTTTCGCGGTCTTCCGCCATGTCGATGGCATCACGCGACGCGCCGATCATCTCGACCTTGTATTTTTCCAGCACGCCGTGCTTGGCCAGGTCCAGCGCGCAATTAAGCGCGGTTTGCCCGCCCATGGTCGGCAGGATCGCGTCCGGTTTTTCCTTGGCGATGATCTTCTCCAGCATCTGCCAGGTGATCGGCTCGATATAGGTCGCATCGGCCATGTCCGGGTCGGTCATGATGGTGGCCGGATTCGAGTTCACCAGAACGACGCGGTAGCCTTCTTCGCGCAGCGCCTTGCACGCCTGCGCGCCGGAATAGTCGAACTCGCATGCCTGTCCGATGACGATGGGGCCGGCACCGATGATCAGGATAGATTTTATGTCGCTACGTTTTGGCATTCTTGAATACTCAAGTTAGCCACGGATTAACACGGATGGAACACAGATAAAGGCATTGAAAGCCATATCCGTGAAAGTCCGTGTCAATCCGTGGCTCATTTTTGGTTTTCCATCATTTTGATGAATTTACCGAACAACGGCGCCACATCATGCGGGCCGGGACTCGCCTCGGGGTGCCCCTGGAAACAGAACGCGGGCTTGTCGGTCAGTTCAAAACCTTGCAACGTGCCGTCGAAGAGCGAGATGTGCGTGACGCGCGCATTCTTCGGCAGCGTTGTCGCATCCACCGCGAAACCGTGGTTCTGGCTGGTGATCATCACGCGCTTGGTCTGGGTGTCCTGCACCGGGTGGTTCGCGCCGCGATGGCCGAACTTCATCTTCACCGTCTTGGCGCCGCAGGCCAGCCCCATGATCTGGTGGCCAAGGCAGATGCCGAACAGCGGCACACCGGCTTCGAGGAATTTCTTCGCCGCCGCAATCGCGTAATCGCACGGCTCCGGATCGCCGGGGCCGTTGGACAGGAACACGCCGTCCGGCTTCATCTTCAGCACCTCATCGGCGCCGGTCTTGGCAGGGACAACCGTAATCTTGCAGCCGCGCTCGGCCAGCAGGCGCAGGATGTTGCGCTTCACGCCGAAGTCGTAGGCCACTACATGCAGGGCCGAGTGCTGGGTGCCGGGCGCCGAGGCATCGCCGTAACCGCTACCCAGTTTCCATTTCTTCTGCGTCCAATCGTAAGGCTTGTCGCACGTCACCACTTTCGCGAGGTCCATGCCTGCCAGTCCGGCGAAACCCCTGGCCGCCTTCAGCGCCGCCTCGACATCATCGCCCGATGCGATGCAGCCGTTCTGCGCGCCCTTGCTGCGCAGGATGCGCGTCAGCTTGCGCGTATCGATGCCGGCGATGGCAACTACATTGTTGGCCTTGAGATATTCTGGCAGGGACTGGGTCGCGCGGAAATTGCTCACCGTCTGCGACAGGTCGCGGATGACGAGGCCGCTGGCGAACACCTGGCGCGATTCCACGTCTTCCGGATTGCAACCAACATTGCCGATGTGCGGATAGGTCAGCGTGACGATCTGCTTGCAGTAGGAAGGATCGGTCAAAATTTCCTGGTAGCCGGTGATGGCGGTGTTGAACACCACTTCGCCGACACTCACCCCTTCCGCCCCGATGGAAATGCCGCGAAACACCGTTCCATCGGCTAGGACTAGGATGGCTGGCTTCGTTTGCGACACGGGGTGCTCCTTCAAGCGGGACATAAAGAAGCGGGAAGAACGTTGCGCTCATCCCGCCTTTGGACTGTGGTGCATTATAACCGATGCATCAGCGTGCATCAAACGCACGTTCAACTCCGCACGCACCCGCGCCTCAACCACCGGCATGAACCAACGCGGAGAAATGGGCATGCATCAAGGTGATTGACACCCTGAATGCCGGTGATCCGGCACAATTTCACGCACCAATCGAAACCCGATCAGAATATGTTTGAGGGTATCCGGGCGCGCGTGGCGCGCTGCGGAACGGCACACCCCGCAACCCCGATCGTCCCACGAGCCGCCCTTGACAATGCTGCGCCCCGCACCCTGCGGAGTGGCTGTCCATTCATACACCTGTCCGGCGCCATCCAGCACGCCAAAAGGGCTGGCACCGGAGGGATAGCGGCCGACGGGCAGGGTATCGAATGGGCCCTCATCCGCGCTATTGAGATTGTTTGCGGAAAACGCGTTACCCCACGGAAAATAACGCCCAGCCAAACCGCGCATCGCCTTTTCCCATTCGAATTCGGTGGGAAGACGCCAGTGTGCACCCGTTTTCAAACTCAACCACGCCGCATAATCCCGGGCATCGCCAAGACTGACCAATACCACCGGATGATCGGCACGCCCCGGTGGCGGCAGACGCGACTTCCAGGAAAACCGTTGCGTACTTGCGAAGGGATGGCGCAGGCGATAGGACGCCCAAGTCTTGGGTCCGACCTCCGGCAAACGATGGGGTGTCGCCGCAATAAACGCCGCATACTGCCGGTTGGTAATCGGTGTTGCCGTGATGCAATACGCTTCGCCGTACACGGTCCGGCGCGGCAATTCGTCGTTGTACCAGCCTTGCTCGCGGGTCAGCGGCATCTGATACGCCAATTCATCCAGGCGATAAGCCGCTTCGCGTTCGTCCGCATCCGAGCCCACGACAAACGCCGCAGCGGGAATTTCGAGCAACAGCGGCACATCACCAGCCGCGTGCGCAGGGTTGGCCCAGCAAAGGCTCAACGCAAAAATCCGCAGGTACAACCGACTCTGTTGCGGCATAGCCCCCCATCGTGCGCCACAAAATTTTCCTTTCTGTCCAGGCATGTGTCCTCCTCGCCCGCATCCGGACAACCTCCCCCTGGGCGCGTAAGAAAAGCAGCGTGTCCGCGACTACGCAGCCAGTTCAGCCAGTTCCACTGTTCTTAACGATCCGCCGGGGTTTCCAGTGTGTGCAATTAATGTTATTAAAGCAAATCGGGTCGAATCTTTCGCTGGCAATTTGAATCTTGCCCGCGTCATGCTTGGCGCACTGTTGATTTGGAGCCATTTCGCGGCAGCGGAGGCCTGGAATGGATTCGAGGTGCAGAATGCGCTGATCCCGCTCACCGCCATCGAGGGCGGCGGACCGCCGCGCGACAGCATCCCGACCCTCGATCATCCGCGCTTCACGGAGGCAAAAAACACGGATTGGCTCAAGGCGAATGACCGCGTGCTGGGCATTTACCGCAATGGCATCGCTCGCGCCTATCCGGTTGCCATTCTGAACTGGCATGAGATCGTCAACGATGTCATCGGCGACGAGCCAGTTACCGTGACCTATTGCCCGCTATGCGGCAGCGGAGTTGCCTTCAAGAGCGAAGTGGACGGGCGCAGATTGCGCTTCGCTGTTTCCGGTTTGCTCTACAACAGTGATGTTTTAATTTACGATCGCGAGACCGAGTCGCTGTGGTCGCAAATTCTGGGGCAAGCAGTGACCGGAAAATTCAAGGGAACCCGCCTGCAACGCATCGTGTTGACCCATACGCATTGGCAAGACTGGAAAAAACGTTTCCCGGACAGCAGTGTCCTGTCGCGCGCAACAGGATTCCAACGCGACTATTCGCGCAATCCCTACCATGGCTATGCGGAAAGCCGCAATATCTGGTTTTCCGTGTCCCATCAGGATGAACGGCTGCCCCCTAAAGCCTGGGTGGCAGGCGTGGAACACGAGGGCCATTTCAGAGCCTACCCGTTTGATGAATTGGCCAAGACCCCGGGTATGGTGCACGAACAACTTGGCAGCGCCGAAATTGTTGTGCACTACGACCCGGATAACCGCTCCGTCAGGGTAACCGATGCAACCGGCACGGAAATTCCGGTGATTGCCGCCTATTGGTTTGCCTGGTATGCCTTTCATCCCGATACGGAAATTTTCCGCGCCCCTGCTCACCCCTCGCGCAATGAGGCGCGGGATACCCCATGAAAACCACATCAATCAATCTCATCGGAGCACTCGGCCACCCCCTCGCCGCACAACTCGATGAACCGGAACACGGGGCGCGCGCAGTGGCCATCTTTGCACACTGCTTTACCTGCTCCAAAGACCTCCCTGTCGTCCGCCGCATTGCACGCACGCTCACCCAGCAGGGCTTCGCCGTTCTGCGTTTTGATTTCACCGGGGTTGGCCAGTCTGCGGGAGACTTCGCCCAGTCGAATTTCTCCAGCAACATCGAGGATCTGGTGTGCGCCGCAGATTGGCTGGCGGAAAATTACCAGGCTCCCGCGTTGCTCGTCGGACACAGCCTGGGAGGAACGGCCGTACTGGCCGCAGCCGCAAGAATAAAGTCCGTCAAGGCGGTTGCAACCCTGGGCGCCCCCTCCGAACCCGCGCACATCACCAAAATGTTCACCGCCGTCAGTGCCGAAATTGAGCGCAACGGGAAAGCCGATGTGCAGATTGGCAGCCGGGAATTCGAGATTTCACAACAGTTTATCGAGAACGCCGAAAGCTACTCGCTGCTATCGCAACTTTCTTCCCTGCATTGTGCGCTATTGATTTTCCACAGCCCCATCGACACCGTGGTTGGCATCCATCATGCCGCGGCCATATTCAAGGCCGCCAAACATCCCAAAAGCTTCATGGCGCTTGATCGGGCCGACCACATGCTCAGCAATAAGGCGGATGCTGAATTTGTTGCGCAGATACTTGGCCAGTGGGCAACACGCCATCTGTAAGTCAGCGCCTTCGGCCCTCGTTCCAGATCGAAACCGCCCTGCACAAACTGTTTCGACGTGTCTCCTCTACGGACGCTGGAAACGCGAACTCAATGTCACCCCCTTGATGCGGTCGAAACGGTCTCCCATCGCCTCGTCGAGTTTATTCAACCGATCTTCAGGAAGGGGATGGGTCTTAAACAGCAGTGCAACCCGGTCGTCATCTTGCGCCGCGTGACCGATCTGTTGCAACACGCCGGGTAATCCGTAGGCGTCGTAACCCGCCCGCGTCGCCAGCACGACCCCGATGCGGTCTGCTTCGAACTCGGCATCCTTGTCCAACCCGCGCGCAACGATTTCTGCGCCACTGCCGATGAGTTGTTGCACCGTGTCGTTGCCGCCGACCGATTTTGAAAGGGTTTTGCTGCCCGCCTCCACCAGCCTGCTCTGTTGCAAAATCTTCAGGTGATGCTGACGGATGACATGGCCAACCTCGTGCCCCAGCACACCAGCCAGATCGGCTTCATTTTGGAGGATGCGGTACAGCCCCAGCGTAACGAAGATGTAACCGCCCGGTGCGGCGAAGGCATTCACGTCTTCCGACTGGATGACACCGAAATGCCAAGGAAGGTCTGGACGCTCGCTCTGCGTCGCCACCCAGCGACCGACGCGGTTCACGTACTTCTGCAACCGGTTGTCTTTAACCAAAGGGGCTGCGCCCAATAAGTTGCCCGCAATCTGCCGACCGATGGCGATCTCTTCGCGCTCGTCGTGGCCTTTGAACTCCCTCATGGCTGCGGTGATCTCCGGATTGACGGGCGGGATGGATGCTTTAGCGGCATCGATCTTGCCTCTCAACGTCCCCAGATCGAATGCACCGGCACCGGCAGATACCAAACACAGTGAGAACAACAGCATCTGTACTGATTTTTTCATGTCACCGCTCCTCACTTCGCGGGCAAATAATCGAATGGGCGCGCGACCAGCTTGCCCTGCCTGGCAAATGTGGCCGCATCTGCCTTGCTTGATGCATTGGCTTCTGCGCGCTGCAACTCTGACTCGTTGAAGATCGCCGCTTTCAGTTCCTCCTCGTTCAAACCGCGCACGCCAGTCGTAGCCACCACCTTGCCCGTTCCGGCCCGCCCAGATGAAAGTGCGAGCAATCCAGGTGACTTGTTCGTCCCTTTTTTTGCTTCATTTCTACGCACGCTCAACATGTGCACCCAACCTGTCGTCGTGCCCGCTTTCGCCTTAAACCAGCCGCCCTGCTTGCTGAGAATATCCAACTTTTGGCCAACCGCGAGCGCCTTCACCGTTTTTGCATCGCGGAAAGGTTCGGCTTTCATGTCACCCGCTTTGGACATCGTGCCGGATTCACCGGCGAGCACCACCCCACTCTGCATCGCAACGCACAACACCACCGACACCAACCCGCATTTATACGACCCCATTGCGCCCCCCATCGTTGTCCCACTTCATCAATGCTTCCGCGAATATCACGCGCCAACCTTGTGCCGCCTGCTCGCCACCATGCAATCTGCCTTCATGCACGACATGGCGTGTTGCATCCTCAACATGCAACACGAAACGGCCCAACAAAGACGGCATGCCTTGCAGCACCGTCGCCACATCCGCCCGAATCTCCGCACAGGCCTCTGCATCTTCAACGTCCGCCGCCCATGAGATGGCGATGGTCTTCTCGAACAATCCCCACAAACCCTTCTGCGAACCGCTCAATATCTCCACACTCTTTTGCGGTGAGCCGATGCGCTTCAAACCGATGCGGATCTTGTTCAACATCGCATCAGGTATCACGTTGAGCCGGGTATCGAAGCGGATGAGCAGCAGCGTCGCCTGCACATCGCCCCGCCGTGCTGTCGCCGCACGCACCATGTTCTGCTCCAGCGCCTTGCCTGTCGCGTTGGCATACAGACGCGCCAGCGAGAAGTATGCGATACCCAACACCACAGGCCCGGCCAGGTTGATGTAGGTGTTTGAAAAATTGATGCTGGCGAACGAGAAGCCAATCAGGATGACTTGCGACAGACCGAACAACTTGTCGATATTGCCGCGTCCATCCTCGCGATAGAACGCCCACGCCGTCCCCCAGATGAGCGCCAAAGTGATGAGCAGATACCAGATGCGGCCTTCGGGGAAGCGGAGTGAATCGCCATGCTTGTTGTTGTCAATGGCCGTCGCCAGCACCTCCACGCCGGGATGCATCCGCGCCATCGGCGTTGCGCGCAAATCGAACAGTCCCGGTGCCGTGGATCCGATGACGACGATCTTGTCCTTGAACTCATCCTGCGCGCGCTGTTTGTTCTTGCTGCCCATGTCCGTATAGACATCCGAGAAACTCACGTAGTGATAGCTGAACGGCTTGCCGCGCCAGTTGAGCAAAATCTGTTCGGTCGAAGGTTCCGGCCAGCCCATGTCTTTGCCGATGCGCGAGGGCAGTGAAGGCACTTTCCAACCATAGCTGGGGATATACACCGGATATTTGCGCACCACCCCGTCGCTATCCAGCACCACATTGTGCGTACCCAGGCGACCGCTCTCGATGGCCGCCTGGAAGTGCGGCAGGATGACGGCGAGCGTCGCATCCTTCTGTTGCTCTTCATCTTCTATCGGCGACACACCGGGGATCTGCTCGACCCTGATCTGACTCAGCGCATCTGCACCCTGATCGAGGCGCAGCATGGGAAAGTAAAGGTTATTGGCAGACGCGATGGCGGCATCAAAATAGGCATCACTGTCCGCATTGTAGATATCGGCATCACTGAACAGGATGTCGAACACTACCGCTTTCGGCTGTTGCTTCTCGATAGCCTCCACGAACTCGCCCAACACTTGACGCGGCCACGGCCAGCGCCCGTAATCCTTGGACAGTGCGGCCAGACTCGCCTCATTGATATCCACGATAACAATATCCGGATCGGGCTTGGGCGGCGAGATGCGGTAACGCACCATGGCATCAAACGCCGCCGTGCGCATCTCACTGGTGATGTGCAACACCGTCGTGTCCAACACTGCAAACAGGGAGAAGATTCCTGCCAGATAGAAATAGAAACTACGCTTCCACACCCGGGCAAGGAATTCGGTGAATGTCTTGAACGCGAAACGCAGGCGACTGGTCAGTGCAAGCAGGCGATTATTCATGCGCGGATTCTAACAGCCTGGAATACACAAGAAAAACAAAAAGCCCGGCACAAGGCCGGGCAGGTGTGCTGCAAATCTGAATCCCTTACGCGAAATTCTTCGCCGCGAAATCCCAGTTCACCAGATTGTTGAGGAAAGTCTCAACGTATTTGGGGCGCATGTTGCGGTAGTCGATGTAGTAGGCGTGTTCCCACACGTCCACGCACAGCAGCGGCTTGTCGCCAGTGGTCAGCGGGGTGCCGGCGGCACCCATGTTGACGATGTCCAGCGAACCGTCGGCCTTCTTCACCAGCCAGGTCCAGCCGGAGCCGAAGTTGCCAACGGCGGAAGTTTGGAAGGCTTTCTTGAAGTCATCGAACGAGCCCCACTTCTTGTTGATGGCAGCGGCCAATGCACCGGTCGGCGCGCCGCCGCCATTCGGCTTCAGACAGCTCCAGAAAAAAGTGTGGTTGGAAACTTGCGCCGCGTTGTTATAGATGCCGCCGGACGCTTTCTTGACGATCTCTTCCAGGCTCGAATTCTCGAACTCGGTGCCCTTGATCAGATTGTTCAGGTTGGTCACATAGGCTTGATGGTGCTTGCCGTAGTGGTAGTCGAAAGTCTCGGCAGACATGTGCGGTGCGAGGGCGTCCTTGGCAAAAGGCAAAGCAGGCAGTTGGTGTTCCATGAGGGTCTCCTGATTAAAAATATCGGTGGGCTGAATGGTATCGCCACGGCGGCGAACTTTACCATACTTTTTCACTTGGGTATTACAGATGCCTTACAATACGCAGCATGAACGATACCCGCAAACAAACCGGCGCGGCCAAAACCGCGCGCAATCCGGTCAAGATCATCCCCTTGCAGGAACGCCTGCGCAAGCCGCAATGGATCCGCGCCAAAATCGGCAGCGGCGCCGGCTATCAGGAGATGAAACGCATCCTGCGCGAAAACGAACTCCATACCGTATGCGAAGAAGCGACCTGCCCCAACATCGGCGAATGCTTCGGCAAGGGCACGGCCAGCTTCATGATCCTGGGCGACATCTGCACCCGCCGCTGCCCGTTCTGCGACGTGGCGCACGGCAAGCCGCTGCCGCCGGATGCCGACGAACCGGACAACCTCGCCCGCTCGATCGGCCTGCTCAAGCTGCGCTATGTCGTCATCACCAGCGTGGACCGCGACGACCTGCGCGACGGCGGCGCGGCGCACTTCGCCGCCTGCCTGCGCGCGATCCGCACCGCCTCGCCCGCCACCAAACTGGAAACCCTGGTGCCGGATTTTCGTGGCCGCCTCGATATTGCGCTAGAGGCGATGGCGAGCGAATTGCCGGATGTATTGAATCACAACCTGGAGACCGTGCCGCGCCTGTATCCGCTGGCGCGACCCGGTGCGGATTACGCGCATTCGCTCAAACTTCTGAAGGATTTCAAGGCGCGTTTCCCGCAGGTGATGACCAAATCCGGCCTGATGCTGGGGCTGGGCGAGACCGACGAGGAAGTGCTGCAAGTGATGCGCGACCTGCGCGCCCACGATGTGGAGATGCTCACGCTGGGACAATACCTGCAACCGTCGAACGGGCATCTGCCCGTGTTGCGCTATGTCCCGCCGGAAACTTTCCGGATGTTCGAAGAGGCCGCGCGGGAGATGGGTTTTTCCCATGCCGCGTGCGGGCCCATGGTGCGTTCCAGCTATTTTGCCGACGTCCAGGCGGAACAGGCGGGCGTCGCCTGATTCTGATCAAGCCTGCGTGTTGACGACCCTGCCCACCGTCTGCCCTTGGGTGTTGACCGTCGGTTTGGGCGCTTCGCTGACCGCTGCGGCACGTTTGACCGTTTCACTGTTTTTGTTGTTCTCGCGCTCGGCCACCCGCTCCGCATATGGCTGCGGCTGCGGCTGCACCTGCGATACATATTGACTGCCTGAATGGGTCGGACTGATTGCCATGACACACCTCCTTTTTTGACCGCAATGAATACAATGACAGGCATCCTTGTGAAGGGTATCGGCAGCTTCCCCTAAACCTTTAGCAAAAATTCGAAAAAGATGGAGAGATAAATGACCGCACCGCTACTGATCGCACAGAAAGACCAGCTTCAACTCGTTCTTTTGCCGCAGATGGCCAATCGTCACGGCCTCATCACCGGCGCCACCGGAACCGGCAAGACCGTGACCCTGCAATCGCTGGCGGAATCATTCAGCCGCATCGGGGTGCCGGTGTTCCTGACCGACATCAAGGGCGATCTTTCGGGCGTGGCCAAACAAGGCGGGGGCAATGCCAAGGTGCAGGCGCGCGTCGACCAGTTGCAACTGGCCGACTTCGAGCATCGCGCCTATCCGGTGACGTTCTGGGATTTGGCCGGCGCGCAGGGCCATCCGGTGCGCGCCACCGTGTCCGACATGGGACCGCTGCTACTGGGGCGCATGCTCAACCTGAACGACACGCAGCAGGGCGTGCTGACGCTGGTATTCAAGATTGCCGACGACAACGGCATGCTGTTGCTCGACTTCAAGGATTTGCGCGCGATGGTGCAACATGTTGGCGAGAACGCCAAGACCTACACCACCGAATACGGCAATGTCTCGACCGCCAGCATTGGCGCCATCCAGCGCGGATTGCTGCAACTGGAACACGAAGGCGGCGCACAACTGTTCGGCGAGCCGATGCTGGACATCAACGACCTGATGCAGACCGAGCAAGGTGCGGGCATCATCAACATCCTGGCTGCCGACCAGCTGATGCAAGCGCCGAAAGTCTATTCGACCTTGCTGCTGTGGCTGTTGTCCGAGCTGTACGAGAATCTGCCGGAAGCGGGCGATCTGGAGAAACCGAAACTGGTGTTCTTTTTCGACGAGGCGCATTTGCTGTTCAACGATGCGCCTGCCGCGCTGCTGGACAAGGTGGAACAGGTGGTGCGCCTGATCCGCTCCAAGGGCGTGGGCGTATATTTCGTAACGCAAAACCCGGCCGACGTGCCGGACAAGATTCTCGGCCAGCTCGGCAACCGCATCCAGCATGCCTTGCGGGCTTTCTCGCCGCGCGACCAGAAAGCGGTGCGCGCCGCCGCCCAGACCATGCGCGACAATGCGGCGCTGGACGAGGAAGCCGCCATCACCGAACTCGGCGTGGGCGAAGCGCTGGTCTCGCTGCTCGATGAAAAAGGCCGCCCGAATGTGGTGGAGCGCGCCCTCATTGTGCCGCCGCGCGCACAGATCGGCCCGCTCTCGCCGGCCGAACGGCAACAAATCATCGCCGGCTCGCTCGTTGCCGGACATTACGAGAAATCCCTGGACCGGGAATCCGCGTTCGAGAAGCTCAAAGCCCGGGCCGAGGCGCAACAGGCCGCAGCGGCGGCCGCCGCCCCGGTCGCGTCAGGCAGCGGGGGTGGACTCCTCGATGGCTTGCTGGGTGGCGGCGGCAACAGCCGCCGCCAGAGCACGGGCGAAGCACTGGTAAAAAGCGTGGCGCGCACGGTCGGCTCGGAACTGGGGCGGCGCCTCGTGCGCGGCGTGCTGGGGTCGCTGCTGGGCGGACGCCGCTGACGCATGGCACGGCTCGCCACTCTGCGGGCACAGTTGCGCGCCCTTGCCTCACCCGCGGTCGCCCTTGTCCTGCAGCGTTTTTTCAAGACCGGGCCGGGGGACTATGGCGAGGGCGATGTATTCCTCGGCATCAAGGTGCCGCCCCTGCGCGCACTGGCGAAACAGCACCGCGATGCAGACCTCGCCACCATTGCCGCCCTGCTCGACTCGCCTTATCACGAGGAACGCCTGTTCGCCCTGTTGTTGCTGATGCAACGCTTTCAGGGCGCCGACGATGCCGGACAACAGGCCGCTTTTGGCCTGTATCTGCGCAGCACCGGCCGCATCAACAACTGGGATCTGGTGGACGTTTCGGCACCGCACATCGTCGGCCGGCATCTGCAACACCGTTCTCGCGCCGCGCTCGACACGCTGGCGCGCTCGCCTTCGTTATGGGAGCGCCGCATCGCCATCGTCGCCACCCTCCATTTCATCCGCCACAACGATTTCGACTGCACGCTGCGCCTCGCGCGGCTTCTGCTGAACGACGACCATGACCTGATGCACAAAGCCGTGGGCTGGATGTTGCGGGAAGTCGGCAAACTCGACCGCGCCGTGCTCGAAGCGTTCCTGCAACAACATCACCGCCAGATGCCGCGCACCATGCTGCGTTACGCGATCGAGCGTTTCGAGCCGGCCGTACGCACAAGCTATCTGCAGGGCAAAAACGGGCCGGCTTGATTCCGCTGCCAGGTTTCTATACAGTTCCCAAAAAAACCCAAGACACCCCCTACCTCATCATGTCCCGCTTCAAGGTGCTCCAGTTCAATATGCAATTCGGCCAGGTCTGGGATGAAGCCCATCCCGATCTGGCGCCGGTCGATCTGGAACAGACCATCGCCGAGATCAAGCGCATGGATGCTGACATCGTGCTGTTGCAGGAAGTCGAGCATGCGGAGCCGAACGGCATCCAGCGCGATCCGCCGCCGAACTTCACCCGCCTGAAAGCGGCGTTGCCGGGTTACGACAGTTATTTTTCCTACCCCAGGCCCGACCCGCGCGAATTGCCGTTCGGCATCGGCCTGGCGATCTTTTCCCGCAGCAAACTGTTCGACACCTCGCGTCTGTACCTGCCTTCCCCGCCGCTTGAATTCAACTTCAACGGTGAAACAAAAACACCGACCGATCGCCTGATGATCGGGGCCAAGACTACCCTCGGCGGACACACGGTGCAGGTGTTCAACACGCATTTGCTGGCATTCTTCATGCTGAAGTCTTCCAGTGCGGAACATCCGCAGCAGCGCGAGATGGTGCTACACGCGTTGCAGCAATCAACCCTGCCCACCCTGCTCGGCGGTGATTTCAATGTCAGCGGTCATGAAACGCTGGTGGCGCAATTCGCGGAGGCGGGTTTCAAAACGGCGCAGATCGAAACGATCACCTGGCGCCGCATGCCTTATGTGCTGGACCATGTGTTCTACAACCGGAAATTGCGCTGCGTGAATCAGGCGGTCATTCCGACGCCGGCCTCGGATCACCACCTGTTGCGGGTCGAATTCGAGTTCGCCGACTAAAAATCAGTCCCGCACTTTCCCGCGCAGCGCCTTCACCCTGCCCCGCAGCACCTTGCCTTCCACCCGTTTCTTCTGCGCCGAACGCGTCGGCCGGGTGGCGACACGCGGCTTGGGCATCACCGCAACCGACAGCAACAACGACTTCAGCCGTCGCAAAGCCTCGTTGCGGTTCTGCTCCTGATTGCGGAACTCCTGCGCCTTGATGACGACTACACCGTCCTTGCTGATACGCTGATCGTTGCATTGCAACAAGCGCTGTTTGATTTCTGGCGGCAGGGATGACGCGCCGATGTTGAAGCGCAAATGCACCGCGCTCGACACCTTGTTCACATTCTGCCCGCCCGCACCCTGCGCGCGCACGGCCGTCAGCTCGATCTCGCGCTCGGGAACAATGACGTTGCGCGCGATGTACAGCATCCGTGCCCGCCCGGTTAAAGTTTGACCGCGTGTTCGCGGGTGGTATGAAACACCACTTGCGGCCAGCGTTCCTGGGTCAGGCGCAGATTGACGTTGTTCGGCGCGAGGTAGGCCAGGTTGCCCGCCGCATCGATGGCGAGATTGTGCGACAGCGACTTCTGGAAATCGGCAAAAATTTTCGCATCGTCGCACGTCACCCAGCGCGCGGTGCTGACACTGGCGCTCTCGAACATCGCATCCACGCCGTATTCGCCCTGCAGGCGGCTGGCGACCACATCGAACTGCAACATGCCGACCGCGCCGAGGATGAGGTCGCCGCCGTCCATCGGCTTGAACACCTGCACCGCGCCTTCCTCGCCCAGTTGCTGCAGGCCCTTGTGCAACTGCTTCACCTTGATCGGATTGCGGATGCGCACCGAGCGGAAGAAATCCGGCGCGAAATACGGGATGCCGGTGAATTGCAGCAATTCGCCTTCCGAGAAGCTGTCGCCGATCTGCATGTTGCCGTGGTTGGGCAGTCCGATGATGTCGCCGGCATACGCCTCTTCCACCTGCTCGCGGCTGGACGCCATGAAGGTCACCACGCTCGACACCTTGATCTCGCGGTTGATCCGCAGATGCCTGAGCTTCATGCCGCGCTCGAAGTGGCCGGAACACACGCGCAGGAAGGCGATGCGGTCGCGGTGGTTGGGATCCATGTTGGCCTGGATCTTGAACACAAAACCGGAGAACGCCTGCTCCCCCGGATTCACCTGGCGCACGCCGGCAGCGCGCTCGCGCGGCGCCGGCGCCCAGTCCAGCAACGCGTTCAGAATCTCGCGCACGCCGAAATTGTTGATGGCGGAGCCGAAGAACACCGGCGTTTGTTTGCCGTCGAGGAATCGTTGCAGGTCGAACGGGTGCGAGGCGCCGTGCACCAGTTCCACTTCCATCTTCAGTTGCTCGATCTCCAGCGGGAAACGTTCGATCAATACCGGATTGTCGATCCCCTTGATGACCTCCACCTCGCCGTCGGCCCGCTCCTCCCCCGGCGTGAACAGGAGAATCTCGTCGCGCTGCAGGTGATATACGCCGCGGAAGGTCTTGCCCATACCCAGCGGCCAGGTCACTGGCGCACACTCGATCTTCAGCACCGATTCCACTTCGTCCAGCAGCTCCAAAGAATCACGCACTTCGCGATCCATCTTGTTCATGAAGGTGAGGATGGGCGTGTCGCGCATGCGGCACACGTCGAGCAGCTTGATGGTCTGCGCCTCCACGCCCTTGGCCGCATCGATCACCATCAGCGCGGAGTCCACCGCGGTCAGCACGCGGTAGGTATCTTCCGAGAAATCCTGGTGGCCCGGCGTGTCGAGCAGGTTCACCACGTGGTCGCGGTACTCGAACTGCATCACCGATGAAGCGACCGAAATGCCGCGCTGCTTTTCGATCTCCAAAAAGTCCGAAGTGGCATGCCGGCCGCTCTTGCGCGCCTTCACCGCCCCCGCCAGCTGGATTGCGCCGGAGAACAGCAGCAGCTTTTCGGTGAGCGTGGTCTTGCCCGCGTCAGGGTGGGAAATGATGCCAAAAGTGCGGCGGCGCGCCACCTCGCGCGCGATCTTGTCGCGCGGCACGGCTGCGGGTTCTTGAGGGGTCTGGTCGATGGCGTCGGACATGATGCTTGCCTGTGCAAAAAAGGGCGCAAGTCTAATGATTTACGGGGGGAATGTCTAACCATGCCCCGCCCCAGACAAGCCCTATCTTGACGAAAAACCTGATGCGCGGAGAATCCGCGCCAAATCAGTCAACAAGTATTCCTTGAATCCAAAAAAACCCGATATGGGATAGGTCGTGGACTCACTTAACGATGCAACGTCTGCTGCAGCTTTTTCAACGCGTAGCGCTTTAGGGTGCGCATTCCGCCGTAGTGTGCCACCTGCGGGCGGACTCGATCAGAGTCCACTCAATTGTTTGATATGCGCAGCCGCACTTCTCCCCAGTGCATGCAATTCATACCCCCCCTCCAGTGCCGAAACAATGCGTCCCTTCGCATACCGGACTGCGATCTGCTTCACTTGTTCAGTCACCCAGGCATAGTCTGCCTCAAGCAAACCCAGTGACGACATGTCATCTTCACGGTGCGCATCAAAGCCCGCTGAAATCATGACCAGTTCAGGTTTGAATCTTTCCAGTGCCGGCAGCCAATGCGTGGAAACAGCCGTTCTGAATTCCGCCCCGCCGCTCCCTGCCTTCAGGGGTACGTTGATAATGTATTCGCTTGCGCTTTCTGCACCACTGTATGGATAAAACGGATGCTGGAAGGTTGAACAAAGCATGACTCTTCGATCTGTTGTGAAAATATCTTCAGTGCCATTCCCGTGATGGACGTCAAAATCCACAATCGCGACACGACCCACTCCATGTTTTTCCAAAGCGTGCGCAGCGCCAACGGCAATATTGTTGAAAATGCAAAAGCCCATCGCTTTCCCGCGTTCCGCATGATGCCCGGGCGGACGGATGTTGCAGAACGCATTTTCAACCCGTCCTTCCATCACCAGGTCAACCGCCATTACCACCGCCCCCGCAGCGCGTAACGCGGCAGGATAAGTAAAGGGATTCATGAGGGTATCTCCATCCAGCGACACCATTCCTTCCGTCGGCGCAATCGCGGCGATCTCATCCAGATAATCGGCGTTATGCACGCGAAGCAATTGTTCACGGGTCGCTTCCGGTGCCAGGTGATGTTGCAGGTAGCCAAACAAACCCGAGGCAATGAGTTGATCCTCGATCGCATGGATGCGGGCAGGACATTCGGGATGGTGGATGCCCATATCATGTTTCAGGCACAGCGGATGGCTGATGTAGGCTGTTTGCACAAAGGGCTCCGTCAAATTGAATTCATGTCGCGGTGCTATCATAGCCACGCAGCAGAAAACATCCAACTTCATGGCAATAAATCATGGGAAAACATTACCTCAATCCACTTTTCGCTCCTCATTCAGTCGCAGTTTTTGGGGCCAGTGACCGGCCAGACTCGGTCGGCCAGATCGTTTTCCAGAACATGCTGCAATGCGGCTTCAAGGGGAAGCTGTATCCAATCAACCCAAGAAACGCCGAGGTCCAGGGACAGCGGGCTTATGCTTCGATCGGAGATATCCTTGAGCCGATCGAATTGGTGGTCATCGCCCCCCCCCAAAAACCGTCCCGGGGCTGCTGGAGGAATGCGGCCTGCACGGGGTCAAGGCGGCAATCATCATCACTGCGGGTTTTGGTGAAACCGGAGCAGAAGGCATCGCGCTGGAAAAGGATCTGGTCGAAATTGCGCGCCGCTTTCGCATACGGCTGATTGGCCCAAACTGTCTGGGCATCATGCGTCCCTCGATCGGTTTGAATGCGACCTTCAACAAGGGAGGTGCGAACACGGGCAGCATCGCCTTCATTTCGCAATCGGGAGCGCTTTGCACTGCGATTCTGGATTGGGCACAAAGCAACGACGTGGGGTTTTCAAGCGTCGTTTCTCTCGGTTCTTCGACGGATGTCGATTTTGGCGAAATCCTTGACTATCTGGTCTCCGATCCGCTTACCAGCAGCATCCTCATGTATATAGAGGGTATCCGCAATGCGCGCAGCTTCATGAGCGCCCTGCGCGCGGCCGCCCGGATCAAACCGGTGATTCTGGTCAAGGTCGGACGTCACGCGGCCGGTTCGAAGGCGGCGATGTCGCACACAGCTTCATTGGTCGGTGCGGACGATGTGTTCGATGCCGCAGTCAGCCGGGTCGGCGTGGTACGGGTAAAAACCGTCACTCAATTATTCACCGCAGCCAAAGCGCTTTCATGCGGTTTCCGCCCTGTGGGCAACCGGCTTGCCATCGTCACCAATGGGGGTGGCCCAGGGGTAATGGCCACCGACCGTGCCGCCGATCTGGGTTTGGCCATGGCAACACTTTCCGAAACCACCATCGAAAAACTGAATCAGCACCTCCCGCCGAACTGGCCGCACGGCAATCCGGTGGACATCATCGGCGATGCCCAGGCCGACCGCTATCACCATGCGGTCAAAGCTTGTCTGGACGATGAGAATGTGGATGGCGTGCTGGCCATCCTCACCCCGCAGGCTATGACCAAACCGCTGGAATCGGCACAGGCGATGATCGAACTCGCGAATAGCCACAGCAAACCACTACTGACTTGCTGGATGGGCGAAATTCAGGTCGCAGAAGCGCGCACAGCCTTTGCCAAAGCGCATCGCCCGCACTTCCGTACCCCCGAACCGGCAGTGGAAGTCTTTTCCCATCTGTCCGCCTATTACCGCAACCAGAAACTGTTGATGCAGATGCCCGGACCGTTCTCGCACCATGACGAGCCGGATGTGGAGAGTGCGCGCCTGATCATCGAAGGTGCCATGCAGGAACACCGCAAGGTGTTATCGGAGATGGAATCGAAATCGTTGCTCGCGGCTTTCAACATTCCCGTGGCGCGAACCATGGTCGCCCATTCGCCGAACGAGGCATTGCTGATCGCCCAGCAATTGGGGTTCCCGGTGGCGATGAAGATCAATTCGCCGGACATCACGCACAAGAGTGATGCGGGCGGCGTGATGCTCAATCTGCGCAATGCGCATGAAGTGCGGGCGGCCTATCAGCACATCATCGACAACGTGCAACTCAACCGGCCAACCGCAAGAATCGAGGGCATTTCCATCGAGCCCATGATTGTCAAAGCCAATGGCCGCGAACTCATGATTGGTGTTACCACCGACCCCGTGTTCGGTCCGGTCATTACGTTCGGTGCCGGTGGAACATCGGTCGAAATCATGGGGGATCGCGCGGTCGCATTGCCCCCCTTGAATAATTTTCTGGCACGGGAACTGATCCGCGGTACTCGAATCGCAAAAATGCTGGGGGTTTTCCGCAATATGCTTCCCGCCAACATGGGGGCATTGGAGGATGTACTGCTTCGTGTCTCGGAAATGGTATGCGAGCTTCCGTTGTTAAAGGAAATGGATATCAATCCCCTGATTTTGGACGAGCAGGGAGTGCTGGCCGCCGACGCGCGCGTGGTGGTGGAATATCGTCAACCCGGCACCGACCGCTATGCCCACATGGCGATTTATCCCTACCCTACCCATTGGGTCAGTCAATGGCAGCTGGCCGACGGAACGGACGTCGTGATTCGCCCCATCCGTCCGGAGGATGCTGATCTGGTCAAACGTTTCGTGCATGACCTTTCAGAGGAGGCGAAATATTTCCGTTTCATGAACAGCGTGCAGGAATTGACCGAGGAAATGCTGGCCCGTCTCACCCAGATCGACTACAGCCGGGAAATGGCGCTCGTGGCAGTGACGCAGGATCAAACGCCCGAAACGGAACTGGGGGTCGCGCGGTATGCCATCAATCCGGACGGGTCGAGTTGCGAGTTTGCGCTGGTGGTTGCCAACAACATTGCCGGCAAGGGGTTGGGGCAAAGGCTGATGATCGCCTTGATGGAAGCTGCCCGTTCAAAGGGATTGCAGGTCATCGAAGGCGAAGTCCTGAATCATAACCACAACATGCTGAAGCTGATGAACCGCATGGGTTTTACCATCAAGCCGAGCGCAGATGATCCCGGCATCATGAAAGTCAGCAAACAGCTTTGAAATAAATTAGGGTCAGACTCGATTTAATTTCATTTTTACATCAGAAATCGAATGCTACGGGAAGGTTTCGTGAGTCTGCTCAAGGTCAACAACCTGGTCACAGGCTTGCGCAATGGCGCGGCCATCGTGGAATTAAATCGAGTCTGCCCCCATTTCACGCTGCGGGCTTGCGCCGAAATGACGGCAGGGTTCATTCCGTAAAGAACCGCCCGCTCAATTCTTCCAGACCCACGCTCTGCAACAATTCGCGCAACCGTTGCGCCGCCTTGTGGCGCGGCAGATTCTTGTCGCTGGCGATGATCAGTTCGTTCTTCATCGAATGCTCCCATCCGACCAGCTCGGTCACCGTCACCTGGTAGCCGTGCGCTTCCAGTTGCAGACAGCGCAGCACGTTGGTGAGATGGCTGCCGAACTCGCGCGTGTGGATGGGGTGGCGCCACAGTTCCGCCAGCGGATTTTTCAGCGCCTGCGCCTTGTGCTTGCGCAGCATCGCCGCCACCTCGGCCTGGCAGCACGGCACCAGCACGATGTGCTGCGCCCGCTTCGCCAGCGCAAAACGAATCGCGTCATCGGTCGCGGTATTGCAGGCATGCAGCGCCGTCACCACGTCCACCTGCGCGGGCAACACCGCCGAGGTGATCGATTCCGCCACCGACAGATTGAGAAAAGACATGCCCGTAAAACCCAGCCGCGCTGCCAGTTCGCGCGAATGGGTGACCAGCTCCGAGCGCGTCTCGATGCCGTAAATATGCGATGAATCTACTGCGCGGTCGAATTGCTGCGTTGCGCGGTGCTCGCTCCTTCGCCTACCTTCAAGGTATGTCTCGTTCGCTCCGCTCCGTGCGCCTTGCACTTCAACCGCTCGTGACGATTCATGTTGATGTTCCATCGCCTTGAAGAACAGGTCATACAGAATGAAACCGAGGTACGACTTGCCCGCGCCGTGGTCCACCAGCGTGATGTTGCCCTTCTGCTGCTGCACTTGCGCCAGCAGCGGCTCGATGAACTGGTACAGGTGATACACCTGTTTCAGCTTGCGCCGCGAATCCTGGTTCAGCTTGCCGTCGCGTGTCAGGATGTGCAGTTCCTTCAGCAACTCGACGGACTGGCCGGGACGGATCTCGGGATATTCGGATGGAGCGGTCTTTTTCATGTCGCGCATTATGCTTGAAGTTGATAACGGGGCAACGGCGCCAGCGCGCCCAGCAAATCCTGCGGCAGCGGCGGCAATTGTCCGCACATCTGTGCCGCGATGATCTCGGCCGCCAGACCGGTCGTGAGCAGGCCGCGCGTGCCGTGAGCCAGGCTGCAATACAGGCCGGGCACCACTTCACCCACCAGCGGCGTGGCCCCCGGCACGGAGCAGCGCACCCCGGCGCGTCCCGCCAGATGCTGCAGATCCACTTCGCCCAGCGCGTGGTGCAAAGCCGGCATCTGCGCTTCGAGTTGCGCCAGATTCTCGGCATGGTCATCAACGCGGATTTCCACACCCTCATCGTCGAAAGTCGTCGTCGCGCCCGCCACGTGCCGCCCGTTGATCGCCGGGACGCAATAGCCCTCGGCGCACAACACCGTTTTCAAGTGGCTGCTGGCTGCGGTCGCCGGCAGTTCGCTGATCTGGCCGCGCACCGGTTGCAAGGGGAATGCGGCGAACGGTTGCAACTGCTTCGCCGCATGCGCGCAACACACCACCGCCTGTGCCGCCTCGAAGCTGAACCCGTCGCCGCTGGCGCGCCAGCCGGTCGCCGTCGGCTCCAGCGCATCCACTTCACTTTCAAAGCGCAACGTGATGTTCGGATGCTGCACCAATCTCGCGCAGACCTGCGGTGGCACCACCCAGCCGCCGGCGGGGAACCACAGGCCGCCGTGCGCCATCGGCAGCCCCGCCAGTGTGGAGGCCCTGCCCGCATCCACCGCCTGCAACAGATGCGGCGGCCACGCCTGCGCCGCCAGTTTGGCGATGCGTTTCCGTTCTGCCTCGGTCGCCGCCAGTTGCAACAGACCACATTCGGCACGATTGATCCCGTCCGCCGGCATCACCTCGTCGAGCAAGGCCAGCGCATGGCCGTAAGCTGCCAGCACCAGACGGTGCAGGGCGTTCATGCCCGCGCCGAAGCGGGCATAGAGAATGCCACGCGGGTTGCCGGAGGCAGCGCCGGCCAACTGCGCCCCGCGTTCGAGCAAGGTGACCGCGATACCGCGTTGTGCCAGCGCATGGGCCGCCGCGCATCCAGCCAGACCGCCGCCGATGACGATGGTCGTGCGCGGCATTCCGCTCGATCCTCGCAGCTGCGGTTGTGCGGCAACAGACAGCGTCGGACTGAAGTCCGACCCACCCAACGCCGCCTCCTGTGGGTCGGACTTCAGTCCGACATTCAGCAGGCAACCCCGCACCATCTCGCGCTTCCTGCCGAAACCGGGCACGCGCTCGACCGCGAAGCCCGCCTGTTGCAAGCCGCGCCGCACCCAGCCGGCGCTGGTGTAGGTCGCCAGCGTGGTGGTGGCATGCGAAGCACGGGCAAGGCCGGACAACACCACATCGCTCCACATCTCCGGATTTTTCGCGGGTGAGAAACCATCCAGAAACCAGGCGTCCACCGCCGCCTGCGGCAATTGCGGCAAGGCATCCGCGATGTCATCGAGCGCCAGCGTCAGGCGCACACGACCGGCAGCGAAGTGCCAGCGGTTCCAGCCCGGGACACGGCGCGGCCAGCGCGCGATCAACCTATCGGACTGCACCTGCAACTCCGGCCACAACGCCAGCGCAGCGCGCAATTCATCCTGTTCCAGCGGAAATTTTTCCACGCTGAAGAAATCCAGGCTCGCTCCCGGCGGGGCACACTGCTCGAACAACTGCCAGGCACAGAGAAAATTCAGCCCCGTGCCGAAACCGCTCTCGCCGATGCAAAAACTTTCCCCCGCGCGCAACGCGGCAAAGCGCCGTGCCAGATCGTTGCCCTGCAGGAATACATGGCGTGTTTCTTCCAGCCCCGAATCGGTGGAGAAATACACATCGCCGAAACGTTCCGAGTAAGGCTGGTTGTCTTTCCAGTGCAACATGGGAGAGTCAAGTGGGGAAGGTTGCGGGCGCAAATTATACCCGCCGTGCCTCATCCACCAACTGGCACAGCCATCCAACCGCGCAGTAGATATATGTCGCTATGTATATAATTCGCGCCATGCCCGCCATCCACCTTCTTCCCGACCTGCTCATCAGCCAGATTGCCGCCGGCGAGGTCATCGAGCGGCCCGCTTCGGCCCTGAAAGAATTGCTGGAGAACAGCCTCGACGCGGGCGCGACCGAAATCAATGTCATGCTCGAAGGCGGCGGTATCAAGCGGCTGGTGGTGCGCGATAATGGCCGAGGAATCGCGCAGGACGGACTCCCGCTGGCCCTGATGCGCCATGCCACCAGCAAGATCGCGTCGTTCGATGATTTGCAGCGTGTCGCCAGCATGGGCTTCCGTGGCGAAGCGCTGGCGAGCATGGCGGCGGTGGCGCAGCTTGCGTTGACCAGCCGCGCCGCCGATGCCGAACATGGCTGGAAAGTCGAAGCGCAGGACGGCACGCAAAGCACGGCCGCCCCGGCCGCCCATCCGCACGGCACCAGCGTCGAGCTGCGCGAGCTGTATTTCAACACCCCCGCGCGGCGCAAATTTCTCAAGAGCGAGAGCACCGAATACGCCTGGTGCGAAGAGACCTTCAAGCGCATCGCGCTATCGCGCCCGGATGTCGCATTCACCTTGCAACGCGACGGCAAGAACATCTGGCAACTGCCCAGGCACAACCTCGCACAACGCATCAGCGCCCTCCTCGGCGCCGAATTCGGCCAGCATGCGGTGAACGTCGAACGCCAGACCGGCCCGCTGCACCTTCACGGCATCGCCGCCCTGCCCGCCTATTCCCGCGCCACGCGCGACGAGCAATACTTCTTCGTCAACGGCCGCTTCGTGCGCGACAAGGTGCTGATGCACGCCGTGCGCCAGGCCTATCAGGACATCCTGCACCACCAGCGCCACCCCGCCTTCGTGCTGCTCCTCGACATGCCGCCGGAACAAGTGGATGTGAACGTGCACCCGGCCAAGAGCGAAGTGCGCTTCCGCGAGAGCCAGGGCATCCACCAGTTCGTGTTCCATGCGCTGCAGGATGCCTTGAGCGCGACGATGAAGAGCACCACCACAATTCAACAACCAACAAGCCCCTCGCCCTCTGGGAGAGGGGTTGGGGCGAGGGAAGAATCTCAATTGTTCCCCCCAATTGAACAACAGCGCATCCGCTTCGGCGCAGCCGAACAGCAAGCGACTTATCGTCTGTGGGAATCGCAAACGGGCAACGTTGATTTACCCGAACAAGAGGCCTCGGATGTGGGTCGGGTTTCAACCCGACATGTCGGACTGAAGTCAGATCCACAAGAAGACCACCCGCTCGGCTTCGCCCTCGGCCAGCTCGCCGGCATCTACATCCTCGCGCAGAACCGGCACGGCCTCATCGTGGTGGACATGCACGCCGCCCACGAACGCATCGTCTATGAACGGCTCAAGACCGCGTTCGATGCGCAGCAGATGCCGACCCAACCGCTGCTCATCCCGGTGAGTTTCGCGGCAGACACCCTGGATGTCGCCACCGTGGAAGACGCGCAGGAAGCCTTGCACAAACTCGGTTTCGATATCGCCCCACTCTCCACAAATACGCTGGCGGTGCGCGCCATGCCGGCCATGTTGAAACAATCCAAAGCCGAGGCCGCCGCGAAAGAAGTGCTGCACGAACTGCGCGACTTCGGCGCATCGCGTGCGCTCACCGAACGCCGCAACCAACTCCTCTCGACACTGGCCTGCCATTCCGCCGTGCGCGCCAATCAGCAGCTCAGCCTGCCCGAGATGAACGCCATCCTGCGCGAGATGGAACAGACCGAACGCGCCGACCAGTGCAATCATGGGCGACCGACCTGGTTTCAGGTCACGATTGCGGAACTGGATGCGATGTTCATGCGGGGGAAATGATCGCATGATTTCCACCACCCGCATTGCCTTCGCCAGCTTCATCGGCACCGCCATCGAGTTCTATGATTTCTACATCTACGGCCTCGCCGTGGCGATGGTGATCGGGCCGATCTTCTTTCCCAACAGCGACCCGGCGGTGCAGGCGTTGAACGCCTTTCTCACCTTTGGCATCGCTTTCCTCGCGCGCCCGGCAGGCGCCTTGCTGTTCGGCCATTTTGGCGACCGCATCGGGCGCAAGACAACGCTGGTGGCCTCGCTGCTGGTGATGGGTACCTCTACGATGTTGATCGGTCTGTTGCCGAGTTATGAAGCTGTGGGCTGGCTCGCGCCTGCGCTGCTGTGTCTGCTGCGTTTCGGCCAGGGCATCGGTCTCGGTGGTGAATGGGGCGGTGCGGCGTTGCTGGCGGCGGAATATGCGCCCAAGGGCAAACGTGGCTGGTTCGGCATGTTCCCGCAGTTGGGGCCTCCCGTCGGTTTCCTGTGTGCGGTGGGCAGTTTTTTGTTGCTGGCGAATACGCTCGACGATGCACAGTTCCGCGACTGGGGCTGGCGCATTCCCTTCCTTGCCAGCGCGGTGCTGGTGGCAGTTGGCCTGTATGTGCGGCTGAAACTGGCAGAGACGCCGGTGTTCACCCAGGCATTGAAAACCCGTGCGCCGGTGAAACTGCCGCTGGCGCAACTCTTCACCCACCACGTAAAGCCGCTGGTGCTGGGCGCATTGCTGATGGTGGTGTGCTACGCGCTGTTCTATCTCACCACGGTGTTTTCGCTCTCCTACGGCGTGACCCAACTCGGCATCGCGCGCGCCGATTTCCTCGCCATGTTGTGCATCGCGGTGCTGTTCATGGCGGCGGCCACGCCGCTTGCGGCCTGGGCGGGCGACCGTTTCGGCCGCCGTCCGGTGTTGATCGTCGCGGGTAGTGCGGCCTTGCTGTCGGGCTTTTTGATGGAGCCGATGTTGGGCAGCGGTTCGCCTGTGCTCATCACCGCCTTCCTTTCGCTCGAACTGTTCCTGATGGGCGCGACCTTCGCGCCGATGGGCGCCTTGCTGCCGGAACTCTTCCCCACCGCCGTGCGCTACACCGGTGCGGGCGCGGCTTACAACCTGGGTGGCATTCTCGGTGCATCCCTCGCGCCCTTCATCGCGCAAAAGCTGGTGCTGATGGGGGGCCTGGCCTGGGTGGGTGGCTATATCTCGGTGGCTGCGGCGATCAGCGTGGTGGCAGCGTGGTTGGTGCATGAGACGCGCAACCGGGAGTTGGAATGACAACATCAAAATCAATCAGCCACGGATCGACACGGATGACCACGGATAAAACCCTCGCCCGATCTGCGTCATCCCGCATCCGCGTTGCATCCGTGGCTAATCATTCTTCTCGATGACTGCTTTCCCTTTCGCCATCTTTCTAATGGGTCCCACCGCTTCCGGCAAGACCGGGATCGCCGTGGAGCTGGCGCAGCAGCTTCCGGTGGAACTCATCAGCGTGGATTCCGCGCTGGTGTTCCGCGACATGAACATCGGCACGGCCAAGCCGGATGCGACAACGCTAGCAAAAGCACCGCATCACCTCATCGACATCATCAATCCGACCGAAGCGTATTCCGCTGCCGCGTTTCGGAACGACGCATTGCGCCTGATGGCCGACATCCGTGCGCGCAACAAAATCCCGCTGCTGGTGGGCGGCACGATGCTTTACTTCAAGGCGCTGCGCGAAGGCTTGAGTCCATTGCCGCAAGCCGATGCCGCACTGCGTGCACAACTCGATGCCGAGATCGCGCGGCACGGCATCGAACACCTGCACGCCAGATTGGCGCAAGTGGATGCGGAAACGGCGACGCGTTTGCACGCCACCGACACGCAACGTGTGCAACGGGCGATGGAAATTTATCTGCTCACGGGGGAGCCGATGTCAAAACTCATCAGAAAAGCACCCTCACCCCAGCCCTCTCCCGCCGGGCGAGGGCGCTTGAGCAGTGAGGCTCTCCCCTACAACCTCCTGCCCATCGCCCTCGTCCCTTCCGACCGTGCCGTACTGCACAGGCGCATCGCACTGCGCTTCCGGCAGATGCTGAAGGACGGGCTGGTGGATGAGCTGCGCGGGCTGCGCGACCAGTATCCGCTGCACCGCGACCTGACTTCGATGCGCTGCGTCGGTTACCGGCAGGCTTGGGAGTTCATGGAAGGCGAGATTTCAGAAACGGAATTGCTGGAGAAAGGCATCGCCGCCACACGCCAGCTGGCCAAGCGCCAGCTCACCTGGCTGCGCGGCATGGCGGATCTCGTCGAACTGGACTGCCTGGCAGACGATCTGCATGAGCAGGCCATCAGGCTGATCGGACTCGCACTGGAGAAGCACCGAGCCGGTTTGCTGTCGGCCTAAAGTCCGGCCCACAAAGCCGACGCTAATGCGGCGTGCCCAGTTCGCACGCGTTGCCCTCTTCCGGCGCGACCAGCCCCATGGCCTCTGCCGGGGGGATGCGCAGCAAGGCGCCCAGATCGCGATAGTCATCCGGCAACGCCGCATCGCTCCAGCCGTTGGCGGAATGGCGCGCCAGATTGACCGCCAGCGTGACATTGCGCACGCGCGGCTTGGCCGCGTTGGTATCGTCCATCAGGTCGAGCAACAACTGCGGCAAATCCCACTCTTTCACCAGCATTTTTTGCAGTTCGGACAAATTGAACCCCAGCACTTGTTCCTGCACCGCGCGGCTGCGCAGGGTTTTGTCCTGCTGCTGCAGGGCACGGATTTTCAGCATGTCCTGCGGCACATAGCACCACAGCAACATTTCGGACAGATCGTGCAACAGCGCGGCGATGCGCACTTCCTCGTAATGCATGTCGTTCAGGCGGATCGCCCAGTCGCGCGCGAATTCGGAAGCGCGGTGCGAACGATGCACGACATGCAACAGTTCGACCAGCGCGCCGGTCTGACCCTGCATCGCCTCCTGCACATGCGGGCTGGCCGGAACCTTGGTGTAGAACGCCTCGACGCCCAGCATCAGCAGGGCCTGCTCGACCTGCACCACTTCTCTGGTCTGGCTGCGGCGTTTGTGCTGTTGCAGGTAGCGCAGGAGTTTGGCAGTCAGCATCGGGTCGGCGGCGATCGCATCCGCCACGTTGCGCGCGCTGAGCATATTCGCATCCTGGCGCAGGACGTCCAGTTCGCGTGCCGTTTGCTTGAGTACGGGAATGTCGGCCGACGTGAGAAAGGCGACCCAGCCCGCCAGCCCGTTGATGTTCTGTGTTGCCATGTCTCCTCCGTTGCAGGTGCTCAAGAGGGTTTACGGCAGTTTCCGGATTTTCTTTAGCGAGAAACGCGCGCAGGGATTCGTTCGCCCTTGCTCCCACGCGCGGGGGAAAGCTGGCCAGGGGGAATGGGCATGGCAAGCTTCATCATCCTGGGCGGCACATTCGCCATGCCCGTCAGGCCGATTCGCCCTGCACGGCCAATGTCCCGCTGCGCCCCTCGACCATGCCCTGTTTGACTTCGTGCAGCGGCAAGGTCTCGGCTTTCAATCCTTGCAGATAGTTGCGCATGGAAACCAGCTCGTAACCTTGTGCCTGCCAGCCTTGCAGCAATTGTTCAAACACCGGCAGCCACTTCTGCCCCTCGAGTTCCGCGTGCAGGGTATAGACGTGGCCGGTGGCGGGCGCATCCTGTGTCAGTTGCAGCAGGTGTTGCGCCACGTTGTCCACGGTAATGCCGTCGCGTCCGATGAGTTCATCCAGTGTCGGCAGGGTGGTGGGCAGTTGCGGGCAGGCGATGATCTCGGCATCCCAGGTTGGAATGAAGGGATGGGTGCCGCGCGTATCGGAGCTGTAGTCGAAACCCAGATGTTGCGTCTGACGCAGGGCATGGCGGTTGATCTGCCAGCCGGCAGCGGCATGTGATTTTGGTGCTTCACCAAAGATTTCGATGTAACGATCCACTGCACGTTGCAGCTCGCGCCGTGTCCAGGTCTCATCCTTGCCCGCTACGTGATCCTGCCAGCGGATGTGGTCGTAGCAATGGATGCCCACCTCGAACCCGGCATCGCGCACCGCGCGCAGGATGTCCGCGCATTTTCGGCCGATGTCCGGGCCGGGCAGCAGCGTGCCGTACAGCAGGGTCTTGATACCGTAGTGCTTCACCACCGAAGTGCGCGAAACCTTCTGCATGAAACCGGGACGGAACACGCGCTTTATCGCGCGTCCGGTGTGGTCGGGACCCAGCGAAAAGAAGAACGTTGCCTGCGCGTGGTGGCGTTGCAAGGCCTCAACCAGACGCGGCACGCCTTCACGGGTGCCGCGATAGGTATCGACATCGATCTTGAGGGCGAGTTGTTTCAGTTTCATCTGTGCAGGTTCAACGTGGGTCGGGTTTTAACCCGACACAACGCGTCGGGCTGAAGCCCGACCCACCAATCAGTCCACCAGGCCGCGCGCCTCGTTGATCTGGCCGCGATACGCATCGAAAATCTTGCGCAACGTGTCGGCCATGTTGGTGGTCGGCTTCCATCCCAGTTCCTCGCAGGTGTTGGTAATCTTCGGGACGCGGTTCTGTACGTCCTGATAGCCCTTGCCATAGTAGGCGGCAGAGGTGGTCTCGACAATCTTCACCTTGGCGGCGGAATCGCGATATTCCGGATATTCCTTCGCCAGTTTGAGCATCATGTCGGCGAGGTCGCGAATCGCGAAATTGTTGGTCGGGTTGCCGATGTTATAGATCTTGCCGGTCGCCACGCCGTTCTTGTTCTCGATGATCTTCATCATCGCATCGATGCCATCGTCGACGTGGGTGAAGGCGCGTTTCTGGTGACCGCCATCGACCAGGCTGATGTTCTCGCCACGGATGATGTGACCAAGGAACTGGGTCACCACGCGCGAGCTGCCTTCCTTCGGGGTGTTGATCGAATCCAGCCCGGAGCCGATCCAGTTGAATGGGCGGAACAGGGTGAAGTTCAGGTTGTCCTGCATGCCGTAGCCCCAGATCACGCGGTCCATCAGCTGCTTGGAGTTGGAGTAGATCCAGCGCGGCATGTTGATCGGGCCGCAGATCAGTTCCGAATTTTCGGGGTCGAATTCCTCGTCGTGGCACATGCCGTACACTTCGGAAGTCGAGGGGAACATCAGGTGTTTCTTGTACTTCACCGCCGCGCGCACGATGGGCAGGTTGGCTTCGAAGTCCAGCTCGAACACGCGCAGCGGCTGCTTCACGTAAGTGGCCGGCGTGGCAATGGCGACCAGCGGCAGGATCACGTCGCACTTCTTGACGTGGTACTCGACCCATTCGCGGTTGATGGTGATGTCGCCTTCGAAGAAGTGGAAGCGCGGCTTGCCAACCAGGTCGGAGATGCGGTCGGTGCTCATGTCCATGCCATAGACTTCCCAGTCAGTGGTGGCGAGGATGCGGTTGGACAGATGATGGCCGATGAAACCGTTCACACCCAGGATCAGGACTTTCTTCATTTTTATAGCCTCAACGATTGAATTCAAATTCTTCGGTGCCGAATCTCTCGGCAAAATCTTGCGCAGTCATCTCGCTGCCGTCCAGCTCGAAACGCAGCACACGCAATCTGCCCGTTCTGCAGCTGGCGTACGCCTTGCCGTTGCGCACATAAAAACCGGGATTCGTCATTTCCTGCTCGTTATCCACCAAGGTTTGCAGGATACGCATGGGTCGTCCCATGAGCCGGGTGGTTGCGCCTGGATAGGGCGGCGCCACGGCCCGCACCAGATTATGAATGCGGCGCGCCGGCTGCGCCCAGTCAATTTCACCATCCTGCGGGTGGCGTCCACCAAAATAACCGCCCTGACTCAAATCCTGCGGGGTGCGCGGTGCAGTGCCCGCCAGTAGTGCGGGCAATGCGCCATGCAGCGCCATCTCTGCTGCCACAGTGACTTTCTGGAACACCGCGAATGCCGTGTCGTCTGGCAAAATGGGCACCGCCTGCTGCGCCACGATGTCGCCGTTGTCCGGCTTCTCGGTCATGTAATGCAGTGTCGCGCCGGTCTCGGTCTCGCCGTGGATGATGGCCCAGTTCACCGGCACCCGGCCACGGTACTTGGGCAGCAGCGAACCGTGCATGTTGAGCGCGCCACGTCCCGGGATGGCGAGCAATGGCGCTTTGAGCATCTCGCGGTAGTAGAACGAGAAAAGAAAGTCCGGCTGCAGGGCGCGGATCTGTTCGACCACTTCCGGCACGTTGGGGTTTTCCGGGGTGATTACGGGAACGCCGTGCCACTCGGCCAACTGCTGTACGCTGTCGAACCAGATGGTCTCGTTTGGATTGTCACGGTGCGTAACGACCAGCGCCACCTTTACCCCCTGCGCCAGCAGCACATTAAGACAGCGTACACCGACATTGTGATACGCAAAAACAACGGCCCTGCTCATGGTTCGATTTCCGCAAACCATTTATCGGCGTCGGCGCATCGTGCCCGCACCAGGGCTGCGCCCACCTTGGCACAATGGCAACCTACATTGTGATACGCAAAAACGACGGCGTGGCTCATTCCCGTTGTTCCAGCACAGCATCGATCAGATAGCGCGGACGATGACGCACTTGCTGATAAATGCGGCCGATGTACTCGCCCAGCAGACCGATGCCGAACAGCGCGATGCCGATCAGGAAGAAGAGCAAGGCAAACAGGGTGAACAAACCCTCCGCTTCCGGCCCGACGATGAGGCGGCGCGTCACCAGCACAAGAAAGAGCAGACCGGAACCGGCTGCAATGGTCATGCCGACCATCGAAAACAGTTGCAGCGGCACCAGGGAAAAACTGGTCATCAGGTCGAAATTCAGCCGAATCAGACTGTACAGGGAATATTTCGATTCGCCCGCCGCGCGCTCTTCGTGCCCCACCACCACTTCGGTTGGATTTTTTGCGAAGCCGTAGGCCAATGCCGGAATGAACGTGCTGACCTCGTGGCAGGAATTGATCGCCTCGATGATCTTACGGTCGTAGGCGCGGAACATGCAGCCCTGGTCTGTCATCTTGATGCGCGTGATCTTTTCGCGCAGGCCGTTCATGGCGCGCGAGGCGACATGGCGCCACCAGCTGTCGCTGCGCTGGCGGCGGATGGAGCCGACGTAATCGTGGCCTTCGTCCATCTTCGCCAGTAGCAGGTGCAGATCTTCGGGGGGGTTCTGCAAGTCGGCATCCAGCGTCACGATGCGCTGTCCGCGGCACTGTTCGAAACCGGCCATGATCGCCATGTGTTGCCCGAAATTACCGTTGAACAGTACCACCCTTGTCACATCCGGACGTTGCTGGAACTGCTCGCGCAGGAGGGCGGCCGAGCGGTCGCGGCTGCCATCGTTGATAAAGATGACTTCATAGCCCACCCCGAGCGGGTCGAGCGCCGGATACAGACGGTCGAACAAAGCCTGCAGGCCCTGCTCCTCGTTATAGACCGGGATAATGACAGAGAGTTGGGGAAGACTCATAGCGGCGGCATTCTAACGCAGCGCGGCCCAATTACGAAATGCAAAACCCGCACAGCACCGCAGGGTCTCAAACGGGGCGCGCTTGCCCCCCGTCAGCTTGCGAGCCGTGCGGCAATTAACCCTTCCGCACGCGTCCAGCAGCAACACTCATCTGCCACCGCCCAATGCGTCTTCGTGTCGGCCCAGTTCCTGCTTTATGTCGAGCAACCAGGTTTTCATTCGGTCCATATTCTTATCGCCCAAACGCAACATGATCTTCTGGCCAATCGAGCGGTTTTCCAGATCAGGGTCGGCATACTGGTAGAAAAATTTCGGTTGCACCAGCGTGAGTGGGCCTTTGATGCGCGGCGTGTCGAGCAGATCATCCAACGTCTCCAGCAGGCGATCATTGAAATTTCCGTTTGGATAGCCCAACTCCTGGTACGAGCGCTGAAACAGTGGGTAAAGACGGACATACAGCGCGACCAGCTTGCGGGCATCAATCGCCTCCGCAAATTTCACATAAGGGGAGTAGCGTTCGGCATTTTTTGGGCTCATGCGCAAGTTGCCTGCTTCACCTGTAACGAGAAACGTCCCCACCGGGGCAGACAACGGCATCATCTTGGCCGGCACACGCTGCTGCGGCAGGTTGTCCACTGTGACCACAATATTGTGAATGAGGCGTTCGGGTTGAACCAACTGCATCAGCGATTGATTGTTCAAGATGGCGGTCAATGCTTCGACGATGAAACGGTCACTCTGCACCATGGATATGGGGGGGAGTACAGAAACTGGCGTTGGCGCGGGTGCGGCAGGGATTTCGGGTGCTGGGTTCACCGCCTGCGGTGGCACAGGAGTCGTTTGAACGGGTTTAGGTTCGTGTTGAACGGATTGTTGCCACAGATAAAATACCAAACCTGTTGCGAATAAAACCATGGCAACCAATGCAACAACAATTTTCTTGCTCATGTTTATCCTCCGTGGCCCCAAAGAGTTTTATTCATCCCCTCACGTAAGGGTACTGCATCTGTCGCAGGAAACCGCAAAGGGCTTACACCTGTTTCAATCCCCGCCCCCCTTCGATAGGGTCTTGGATTCAAGCCTGGCAGCCTGTCGGACTTATTTCACGAATGCGACCGGGATGATTTTTCGCAGGGCAAGGCGCGAACGTATCGCCACGCGAAGTTCACGCTGATACAAGGGAACTTCGAAGAATGGGTATGGCCGCAACTGACCGGAACATGCCAGCGCGGGAGGTCTTCAGTCGGATTGCGTTGTAGCGCCAGGCGGCCTTACGGCGATGAGTATCGCCCAGAGCCCCAGGATTACATACCAGATCAGCGACCACTCGGGGATGCCGAGGGTGAGGAAGGTCCAGCCTTTCTCCGCACATTCGCCGGAGCCGTGCATGAGTTCCTGCCACACTTCGGCCAGCGGAAAATTCTGCAGCAGGTAATCCAGCCCCGGTCCGCAGGCGGGCACCTGATCCTTGGGCAGGTGTTGCAGCCAGATGTGGCGCGCGGCGGTCGCCACGCCGCCCAGCGCGAAAAGTGCAATCAGAGCCGAGTAGATGCGGCTGCCGATCCGTCCGGGGTTTTGCATGGCGGCCAGCAGAAACAGGAGGCCCATGACAATGAAGATGACGCGCTGCAACATGCACAGCGGGCACGGCTCTTCGCGCAAAACGTATTGCAGATACAAGGCGGCGGAAAACAATCCGCCCACCGCCAGGGCACCGCTCATATAGCGCCGGCGATTGGAAAGCGCGTGCAGTCTTTGCAGCATGTCACTCGGCCTCTTCGATCCAGGTCGCCTGAATCGCTTCCAGCACTTTCTCGCCGCCGTGGCTGTGGTCATCGTCAAACCCGTCGAGATCCACCACGTAGTTGTGCAGGTCCACGAAGTTCACGGTCAGCGGATCGACCTCGGGATGTTTTTCAAGCAAGGCGATCGCGATGTCGCGCACATCTTTCCATTTCATTTCGAATGCCCTTCCTTCGCCATGTTGATCGAATATTTAGGGATTTCAACCACCAGGTCCTGCGTGCCAACCAGCGCCTGGCAACTCAGGCGTGAATTGGCTTCCAGCCCCCACGCCTTGTCCAGCATGTCTTCTTCCAGCTCCGTCGCTTCGGCCAGACTGTCGAAGCCCTCACGCACAATCACGTGGCAGGTGGTGCAGGCGCAGGATTTTTCGCAGGCATGCTCGATCTCGATGCCGTGATCGAGCAGGGCATCGCAGATCGATTTGCCCGGTTGCTCCTCGAACAGTGCGCCCTTGGGGCACAGTTCCTCGTGTGGCAGAACAATTATCTGTGTCACTTCAATTCTCCAATTCGGACATTTTATGTCCCTTCAATGCGCGCGACACGCTCTGATCCATACGTTTCTGGGCAAAACTGACGGTTGCCTGATTCAGTGCCTCAATGCCGCGCTTGAGGGCATTATGGTCGCTGCCATCCAACACGGCGCGCAAATTCTCCATGCATTTTCGAATCTGCCTGATTGCCGGTTCATCCAGCAAGCCGCCATCCTGCGCCAGCGCATTATCCACCGCGTCGAGCAATTGCCGCGCCTCCGTCTGCTGTTCGCGCAACGCGCGCGCCAGCATGTCATCGCGCGCATGCCGGTTGCCGTCCTGCAACATGCGCGTGATGTCATCCTCCTGCAAACCGTAGGCGGGTTTGACCGTCACCGCCGCCTCCACGCCGCTGTTGGTCTCGCGCGCCGACACACTGAGCAAGCCGTCGGCATCCACCTGGAATGTGACGCGGATCCGGGCCGAGCCCGCCACCATCGGCGGGATGCCGCGCAACTCGAACTTGGCCAGCGAACGGCAATCGCTCACCAGTTCGCGCTCACCCTGCAATACGTGGATGCTCATCGCCGTCTGTCCGTCCTTGTAGGTGGTGAACTCCTGCGCGCGCGCACTGGGGATCGTGCTGTTGCGCGGCATGATCTTTTCCACTAGCCCGCCCATCGTCTCGATGCCCAGACTGAGCGGGATCACATCCAGCAACAGCCAGTCGTCTGCGCCGCGGTTGCCCGCCAGCACATTGGCCTGGATCGCCGCCCCCAGCGCCACCACTTTATCCGGATCGAGATTAGTCAGCGGGATCTGCCGGAAAAACTCGGCAACCGCACGCTGCACCTGCGGCATGCGCGTCGAGCCGCCAACCATGACCACCCCTTTGATGTCCGCCACGCCCAACCCAGCGTCGCGCAAGGCACGCCGCGTGGGCTGCAGGGTGCGCGCCAGCAGATTCTGCGTCATTGCATAAAACTCATCCCGCGTCAGTGTCACATCCACCAGTTCGCCACCGCTCAACACGGCGGTGATCTGCGTCTGTGCATTGTCGGTCAACTGCTCCTTGGCGGCGCGCGCATGGGTCAGCAGCAGGCGGGTATCGTTCGCGCCCAATTGAGAGAGACCGCCCTTCTCCAGGATCCAGCAATAGATGCGCTGATCGAAATCATCGCCGCCCAGCGCGGAATCGCCATTTGTCGCCAACACTTCAAATACGCCGCTCGACAGTTTCAGGATGGAAATATCGAAGGTACCACCGCCCAGGTCGTATACCGCGTACACGCCTTCCGACGCGTTATCCAGCCCGTAGGCGATGGCGGCGGCGGTCGGTTCATTCAGCAGGCGCAGCACGTTAAGACCGGCCAGGCGCGCGGCATCCTTGGTCGCCTGCCGCTGCGCATCGTCAAAATAGGCCGGCACCGTGATGACCGCGCCGACGAGTGCGCCGCCGAGCGAGCGTTCGGCGCGGTCGCGCAGCACCTTGAGGATTTCGGCCGACACTTCGACCGGGCTTTTCACCCCGGCAACCGTGCGCAATTGCACCATGCCTGGCGCCTGTCCTGAGCCTGTCGAAGTGGCATCAATGAAGCGATACGGCATGTCCACCGCATCGCCGATGTCTTTCAGTCCGCGCCCCATGAAGCGCTTGACCGACACGATGGTGTTCTGCGGATCGCCATTTTGCGCGGCCTGCGCCGCCGCGCCCACCGCCACGGAACCGTCCGCGCAGTAGCGCACGACCGACGGCAGCAAGGCTGCACCACTCTCGTCGTTCAGCACCACGCTGATGCCGTTGCGCACCGTGGCCACCAGCGAATTGGTAGTGCCCAGATCAATGCCGACGGCGAGGCGGTGTTGGTGCGGGGCAGCCGAAAGGCCGGGCTCGGAAATTTGCAGCAATGCCATGATCAGGAATCCAGTTCGTCGAATGCGGCAGCTATCTCTTCCGCGATCTTTTCCATAAATTTCAGTTTACGCACAAGACCGGCGGCGGCCGCATCATCCCGTTGTTCATCCAGCGCCAACGCGAGCTGCTGTTGCAGCGCCTGGATCGTCTGTTTCACCTGCGCTTCCAGCGCGTCCAGCGCCGCCATGTCCTTGCTTTGCAGGGCCGCTTCCAGTGCTTCGCGCAATTCCATCTGCTGCATGAGGAACTCGACCGGCATCGCGGTGTTGGTTTCTTCCTGCGTGTCCACGCCCTGCAGCGCCAACAGGTAACGCCCGCGCGCCAACGGCGAACGCAGGGTCTGGTAAGCCTCGTTCACGCGCGTCGCCCACTGGACCGACAGGCGGCGTTCGGTATCGGAAAGGTGGGCGAACTTGTCCGGATGGACTTGCGCTTGCAGCTCGCGATATTTCCGATCGAGCTCGGCCTGGTCGATCTCGAAGCGACGGGGGAGATTGAAGAGGGAGAAGAAGTCCTGCTGAAAGTCTGAAGAGATCATCAAGTCATCCCCACCACAGCGACATTGAGACACCGAGGAAGAGCCATCTTCACAACAAGGTCACCCAACGATAGCTGACTACCGTTGCTCGCGGTGCCGCTGGGTCTCTGTGGCGAAAGAAGTTTGTTTTTCAAACCTTGAAGCTTTCACCGCAGCCGCAGGTATCCTTGACGTTTGGGTTGTTGAACTTGAAGCCCTCGTTCAATCCTTCGCGCGTGTAATCGAGTTCCATGCCATCGAGGTAAGGCAGACTTTGCTGATCGACCAGCAGCGTGACGCCGTGGCTGGTGAATTCCAGCTCGTCGTCCGCCACCTCGTCGGCAAACTCCAGCTTGTACGCCATGCCGGAACAGCCGCTGGTGCGCACGCCCAGGCGCAGACCGACTCCCTTGCCACGCTTGGCCATGAAGTTCTGCACATGCTTGGCCGCGTTCTCGGTCAGAGTGACACCCATCTCCGCCTCCTATTTGTTCGCGTTGCAGGCGGCAGTCTCCACCGTCCCGCCATGCTTGGACTTGTAATCGGCCACCGCCGCCTTGATCGCGTCTTCGGCCAGAATGGAACAGTGAATCTTCACCGGCGGCAAGGCCAGTTCCTCGGCGATATGCGTGTTCTTGATCGCCAGCGCCTGATCCACGGTCTTGCCCTTGACCCATTCGGTCACCAGCGAACTGGAGGCGATGGCCGAACCGCAACCGTAGGTCTTGAATTTCGCATCCTCGATCACGCCGTCCTTGCCGACCTTGATCTGCAACTTCATCACGTCGCCGCAGGCCGGCGCACCCACCATGCCGGTGCCGACGAACGAGTCATTCTTGTCCAGTGATCCGACATTGCGCGGATGCTCGTAGTGATCCAGTACTTTTTCGCTGTATGCCATTTTTTTCTCCTTAGAATTATCCAGAGGACCGATGGTTTGCTTGTCCGACAACGCCGCCGGGCGGGCAAAGGGCGGTTCTCTAATGTGCCGCCCACTGTACCGAATTCAAATCCACGCCTTCCTTGAACATATCCCACAAGGGGGATAGCTCGCGCAGCTTGCCGATCTTGTCGTGCAGCAGCGCGATGGCGTAATCCACCTCCTCGACGGTGGTGAAACGACCGACGGTGAAGCGGATCGAACTGTGTGCCAGTTCGTCGTTGCGCCCCAGGGCGCGCAGCACATAGGACGGTTCCAGACTGGCCGAGGTACAGGCCGATCCGCTGGACACCGCGATGTCCTTCACCGCCATGATCAGCGATTCGCCCTCGACAAAATTGAAACTCACGTTCAGGTTGTGCGGCACGCGGCGCTCCATGTCGCCGTTGAGATACACCTCCTCCATGCTCGACAGCCCGGCCCACAGACGGTCGCGCAGCATGCGGATGCGCTCGTTCTCGGTCGCCATTTCTTCCTTGGCGAGATGGAACGCCTCGCCCATGCCCACGATCTGGTGCGTCGGCAGCGTGCCGGAACGGAAGCCGCGCTCATGCCCGCCGCCGTGCATCTGCGCTTCCAGACGCACGCGCGGTTTGCGCCGCACATACAGCGCGCCGATGCCCTTGGGGCCGTAAGTCTTGTGCGCGGAAAAACTCATCAGATCAACTTTGAGTTTTTGCAGGTCGATCACCACCTTGCCGGTCGCCTGCGCCGCATCGACATGCAACAGCACGCCTTTCTCACGACACAGCTCACCGATGGCGGGGATGTCCTGAATCACGCCGATCTCGTTGTTCACATACATCACCGACACCAGCACAGTATCAGGGCGGATGGCGTCCCTGAGCTTGTCCAGGTCGATCAGTCCGTTCGCTTCCGGCGCCAGATAGGTCGCGCTGAACCCCTGGCGTTCGAGCTCGCGCACGGTGTCGAGCACGGCCTTGTGCTCGGTCTGCACGGTGATGATGTGTTTGCCCTTGCTCGCGTAGAAATTGGCCGCGCCCTTGAGCGCCAGATTGTTGGACTCGGTCGCGCCGGAGGTCCACACGATTTCTTTCGGATCGGCGTTCACCAGCGCCGCGACCTGTTCGCGGGCATGCTCCACCGCCGCTTCTGCTTCCCAGCCGTAGGCGTGGGAGCGCGAAGCCGGATTGCCGAATTTCTCGGTCAGGTACGGAATCATCGCCGCTGCCACGCGCGGATCCACCGGGGTGGTCGCGGAATAGTCCATATAGATTGGAAGATGCATTTTCTGTGTCATTTTCTAATTTCCTCAAGCCGCCACGTGCGCACCAATCGTCCGCGGCGACATCACGATGGCAGCGGTGCGGGACGGCTCGGACTTCACCTGCCCGTTGGCCACCTGCTGCAAACTGACCTGATGCAGATATTCGTAAATGCGGTCGCTCAATTCCATCCACAATTCATGTGTCGAGCAAGGTTTGCCATCCATGCACGTGCCGGTGCGCCCGCAGTTGGTGGCATCCAGCGGCTCGTCCACCGCCAGCACGATCTCCGCGATCGAAATCTTGCTGGCTGGCCGTGACAGACAATACCCGCCGCCCGGACCGCGCACGCTGGCCACGATATTGTTCTTGCGCAGCTTGGCGAACAATTGTTCCAGATAGGAAAGGGAGATTTTCTGCCGCTCGCTGATGGCCGCCAGTGTGATCGGCCCCTTCCCTCCGCGCTGGGTCAAGTCCACCATCGCCGTTACCGCAAACCTGCCTTTAGTCGTCAGTCGCATCGCTATACCCCTCGAAAAAATTGGAAGCCTTGGCTTCTGCCGGAAACGCGCCTTGCGCTGACCGGGCTGCGACGAATCATAGGATACCCGATTTTTTTAGTCAACTATCTTGTTCAGGTAGTTTGGATCGAATTTATCCGCAGTCGCCTGCTCGTCTTCGAGGCGCACCCCCATCTTTTCGAGTTGCTGCAGGATGTGCTCGATACGCTGATCGACCGACACGCTGTGTCCGATCAGGCCGTGCAAGGCTTTCGCCACCGGGTCGTTCTGGTCGCTGCCGAGACCGTAGGCATTGAAGCCGGGGGATTTTTTCGCTTCGTCCAGCACCCGGGCCGGGATACCGGCGGCCGTCGCCCCCGCCGGCACATCCTTGACCACCACCGCGTTGGAGCCGATCTTCGCGCCGTCCCCGATATGGATCGGGCCCAGAATCTTCGCGCCCGCCCCCACCACCACGCCGTTGCCCAAGGTCGGATGGCGTTTGCCCTCCTGCCATGAGGTACCGCCCAGCGTCACCCCGTGATACAGCGTCACGTCGTCGCCGATCTCGGCGGTCTCGCCGATAACCACGCCCATACCATGGTCGATGAAAAAACGGCGGCCAATGGTGGCGCCGGGATGGATTTCGATACCGGTCAGCCCGCGTGCGAGATGCGAGATGAAACGCGCCAGCCATTTCATTCCGGCGTGCCACAGCCGATTCGTCAGACGGTGCGCGATCCGCGCATGCAGCCCCGGATAGCAGGTCAGCACCTCGAACGTGGTGCGCGCCGCCGGGTCGCGGTCGAATACGCTGGCGATGTCCTCGCGGATATTTTTAAACATCTGGATGCTCTTCCGAATAACGTTTTTTCAGGCGCGCATTGTACGCGGTCGCCACGCTCAAGATACCGCGCAGGATATTGATTTCTTCGTCCTCCAGCCGGGCGCGCGCAAACAGGCGGCGCATCCGCTGCATCATCCGCGCCGGGTTCTGCGTGGTGAAAAAGCCGATCTCGTGCAGCGTCTTTTCCAGATGCGCGTACAGGCCTTCCACCCGCTCGTGCGGCGCAGGCTCGACTGCGCGCATGGCCGGCACACCAGCCTGCCGCGCGACATTCAACTCATAAGCCATCACCTGCACCGCGGCGGCCAGGTTGAGCGAGGAGAAATCCGGATTGGCCGGGATGTTCACTCCCAGATGCGCGCGCCCCACCTCCGCGTTGGTCAGGCCGGACATCTCGGTGCCGAATAGCAGGGCCACCGGATGCGCGACCGCCTCCTGCAGCACCAGCGGCATCGCCTCGCGCGGGGTTTTGACTTCGATGGCAATGTCGCGCAGGCGCGCCGTCATCGCCACCGTGAAGACCACGCCGTGCAAGGCCTCATCGATTGAGGCGCACACCACCGCACTTTCCAGGATGTCATCCGCACCCGCCGCCATCGCCGTGGCCTGCGCATCGGGGAAAAAACGCGGATTGACGAGATACAGCCGGCGCAGCCCCATGGTCTTCATCGCCCGCGCCGCCGCGCCGATGTTGCCGGGATGGGTGGTGTGACTCAACACCACACGGACGTTATCTAAAGGATTAGGTTTATTCAAAAGGCAATACCAACTAAAATGCGTGCCGGATTTCCCCAGCTCATTAAAAAGGTTGTACTGATATGCACCCCATGCTCAACATCGCGGTGAAGGCCGCGCGTCGCGCCGGCAATCTCATCCACCGTGCCGCCGACAACATCGACCACCTCACCGTGACCAAGAAATCCCACGCGGATTATGTCAGCGAAGTGGACCGCGCCGCCGAACGCATCATCGTCGAAGCCTTGCTGCAGGCCTATCCGACCCACGCGATTCTAGCAGAGGAAGGCGGCGCCCAAGGCGAGTCGGAATATCTCTGGATCATCGACCCGCTCGACGGCACCACCAACTTCCTGCACGGTGTACCGCAGTACGCGGTCTCCATCGCGCTGCAGCACAACGGCGTGCTGACCCAGGCCGTCGTCTATGACCCGACCAAGAACGACCTGTTCACCGCCACGCGCGGCCGCGGCGCATTCCTTAACGACAAGCGCCTCCGCGTCAGCAAGCGCAAGGAGATGACCGAGGCACTCATCGGCACCGGCTTCCCCTACACGCGCTTCGAGCACATGGACGCCTACATGGCGATCTTCCGCGACCTGATGCAGCAGACGGCCGGCCTGCGCCGCCCCGGCGCCGCCTCGCTCGATCTGGCCTGGACCGCCGCCGGCCGCTACGACGGCTTCTTCGAAACCGGCCTCAAGCCCTGGGACATCGCCGGGGGCGCACTGCTCATCTCCGAGGCCGGCGGCCTCGTGAGCGACCTCGCGGGTAATCAGAATTACATGAGCAGTGGCCACATCTGCGCTGGCAACCCGTTCATCCACGAACAACTGCTCAAGCTCATCGCGCCGCACCTGACGGACGGATTAAAGGCTTAAACAGGATTGCCCGTCCAAACAGTGCATCACGATCCGGAATGAATGCATTTAACCGATTCCACAACATGAGCGGCATGCCCACGGGATGCGCCGCGAACGCCTACGCCACCCCCACGATGGCACGCGTGAACACTGCGACCGCCCAATGATCTGGAAACCCCACGCCACCGTTGCCGCCGTGCTCGAACAGGATGGCAAATTCCTGCTGGTCGAGGAGGAAACCGCCCAAGGGCTGCGTTTCAACCAACCCGCCGGACACTGGGAAGCAAACGAGACGCTGGCTGAAGGTGCTGTACGCGAGACGCTGGAAGAGTCCGGCTATGATTTTGTGCCGGAATATCTGATCGGCATCTATCGCTGGCCCGCTCCCGGCTCCGACATTACCTATCTGCGCTTCGCCTTCGGCGGACGCATCACCGCCCACCACCCTGAACGCAAGCTGGACACCGGCATCGTGCGCGCGGCATGGATGACCATGGACGAGATTCGCGCCACCCAGGATCGCCACCGCAGCCCACTGATCCTGCGTTGCGTCGAGGATTATCTTGCGGGCAAGCGTTACCCGCTGGAGTTGATCACTCACTATGAGTAAAAGACAAACCCTCACCCGAACCCTTTCCCGGAGGGAGAGGGGCCGATCGTGAACAGCAATCGTAAAATCACTGTCGTTGTCGGCATGTCCGGCGGCGTGGACTCTTCCGTGACCGCTTTATTGCTCAAGCAGCAGGGCTTTGATGTCATCGGCCTGTTCATGAAGAACTGGGAAGACGATGACGACAGCGAATACTGCTCCTCGCGCCAGGACCTGATCGATGCGGTTGCGGTGGCGGACACGATCGGCATCCCCATCGAGGCGGTGAATTTCGCCAAGGAATACAAGGAGCGCGTCTTCAGTTATTTCCTGCGCGAATACGAGGCCGGGCGCACGCCCAATCCGGACATCCTGTGCAATTCGGAGATCAAGTTCAGAGCCTTCCTCGACCATGCCATCCGGCTTGGTGCCGAGAAGATCGCCACCGGCCATTACGCCGGCGTGCGCGAACGGGATGGTTTGTTCCAACTGCTCAAGGCGGACGATGCCAGCAAGGATCAGAGCTACTTCCTGCACCGCCTGAACCAGCAGCAACTGTCCAAGTCGATGTTCCCGCTGAACAACATCCCCAAGCGCAAGGTACGCGAGATCGCACACCAGCATGGACTTTCCAACGCGGCGAAGAAGGACAGCACCGGCATCTGCTTCATCGGCGAGCGCCCGTTCCGCGAGTTCCTCAGCCGCTATCTGCCGACCAAGCCGGGCGATATGGTCACCCCAGAAGGCAAGGTAATGGGCCGGCACATGGGCCTGTCGTTCTACACCTACGGCCAGCGCCAAGGGTTAGGCATCGGCGGCGGCAAGGAAGGCAGCGGCGAGCCGTGGTTCGTCGCCGGCAAGGACATGGCCAACAACCGCCTGCTCGTGGTGCAGGGACATGACCATCCGCTGTTGCTGAAGTCGCAACTGGATGCGCTGGACCTGCACTGGATCAGCGGCGGCGCGCCGGAAAGCACGCGCGCCTACGCGGCCAAGACGCGCTACCGCCAGCAGGATGCGGCCTGCCGCATCATCCCACTGGCCGACAATGCCGCCCGTTTCACCTTCGACCAAGCGCAGTGGGCGGTGACGCCGGGCCAATCAGTCGTCCTGTATGACGGCGCGGTGTGCCTCGGTGGCGGCATCATCGAGCAATAACGCGGTAAAATCGCGCGGCCCATTTTGAATTTGAAAGCACACACCATGTCATTGTCAGCCCTTACCGCCCTTTCTCCCCTCGACGGGCGCTACCACCAGAAAGTCGCAACATTGCGCCCGCATTTCAGCGAATTCGGTTTGATCCGCTATCGCCTGCGGGTGGAGATCGAATGGCTGAAAGCGTTGAGCGCGGAACCCGCCATCGTCGAACTGCCGCCGTTCTCGGTCGCCACCATCGCCTGGCTCGACCAGCTTGCCGCCGAATTCAGCGAGGCGGATGCCGAACAGATCAAGACGATCGAGTGCCGCACCAACCATGACGTGAAGGCGATCGAATACTGGCTGCGCGAGAAACTGGAGGAGAACGACGAAACCAAAGATGCGCTGGAATTCATCCACTTCGCCTGCACCTCGGAAGACATCAACAACCTGTCGCATGCGCTGATGTTGCGCCACGCGCGCGACGAAGTGATGCTGCCAACCCTGCGCGTCATCATCGACAAACTGCAAGACCTGGCGCATGCCCATGCCTCGCTGCCGCTGCTGTGCCGCACCCACGGCCAGACCGCGACGCCGAGCACGCTGGGCAAGGAAATGGCGAACGTGGTGTATCGCCTGCGCCGCGCCCATGCGCGCATCGCCGGGGTCGAAATCATGGGCAAGATCAACGGCGCGGTCGGCAACTACAACGCGCACCTGTCGGCCTACCCCGATGTCGATTGGGAGGGTTTTGCCAAACGTTTCGTCGAAGCGCGCGGTCTGGCCTTCAACCCCTACACCATCCAGATCGAGCCGCATGACTGCATGGCCGAACTGTACGATGCCTATGCCCGCGCCAACACCATCCTGATCGACCTGAACCGCGACCTCTGGGGCTACATCTCGCTCGGTTATTTCAAGCAGCGCGTGGTGGCGGGCGAGGTGGGTTCTTCCACCATGCCGCACAAGGTGAACCCGATCGACTTCGAGAACGCCGAAGGCAATCTCGGCCTGGCCAATGCACTGTTAAAACATCTGTCGGAAAAGCTGCCAATCTCACGCTGGCAGCGCGACCTCACCGATTCCACCGTGTTGCGCAACATGGGCGTGGCACTGGGCTATACCCTGCTCGCCTACGAATCCTGTGTGAAAGGCCTGAACAAGCTGGAGGCCAACCCGCAGAAACTGGCGGAAGACCTGGACCACAGCTGGGAAGTGCTGGCCGAGCCGATCCAGACCGTGATGCGCCGCTACAACATCGAGAACGCCTACGACAAATTGAAGGAACTCACGCGCGGCAAGGGCGGCATCAACCGCGAAAGTCTGGCCGCCTTCATCCATACGCTGGCGATTCCGGAAAGCGAGAAACTGCGTCTGCAGGCCTTGCGTCCGGAAACGTATATCGGCAAGGCCGCGGAACTGGCGAAACGTATCTGAATCCAGTGTAGTGTTGTACGCTGCCAATGTGCAGGAAAACCTTGTGGGTCGGGTTTTAACCCGACAATGGGTTGAGTTCATCGCTGCTTTGTCGGACTGAAGTCCGACCCACACAAAACAACAGCCCCGCCGTAGCGGGGCTGTTTGCATTCAAGGCGGCGAATCAGCCGGCTGCCTGCACCGGAATCTTTTTGCGCTGTTCGATGATGCGATTGTTCTCGTCGAAATAGACGAGGGAGGGATGATATTTCTGCAATTCCAGCTCGGAATAGTTGGCGTAGGCCGCAATGATGAGGATGTCGCCCGGGTTCGCCTTGTGTGCCGCCGCCCCGTTGACCGAGATGGTGCGGGAGCCGCGCGCAGCACGGATGGCATATGTGGTGAAACGCTCGCCGTTGGTGACATTGTAGATATCGATCTGCTGATATTCGCGGATGCCGGATGCATCGAGGAAGTCGTCGTCGATGGCGCACGAACCCTCGTAATGCAGTTCGGACTGCGTCACGCGCACGCGGTGCAATTTGGCTTGTAGCATGGTTCGTTGCATGATTACCTCCTGTCCCACCCTCTGCTTGCGGAGTCGCGCATTATAAACGCCGCCACCTCAAAGACAAACCTCGATGTTGTCGATCAGGCGGGTTTTGCCCAGCCTTGCCGCCGTCAGGATCACGCGTGCGCGCTCACCTTGTTGCGGTATTGCCAGTCCTGCCTGGGCGCGGATGGACACATACTCCACCTGCCAGCCGCGCTTGACAAGCGCTTGCGCGGCCTTCTGCTCGATGACGGCAGGGTCTTTGTCGTCCGCCCGCAGCGCGTCAGCCGCCGCGACCAGCGTTCGATACAGAAAAACCGCCTCGGTTCGCTCGGCGGGCGAAAGATACTGGTTGCGCGAGGACAAGGCCAGACCGTCCGCCGCGCGCACCGTCTCGCCCCCGACGATCTCGATGGGCAGATTGAACTGGCTGACCATCTGCCGAATGAGGGCGAGTTGCTGATAATCCTTCTTGCCGAACAGTGCCACTTGCGGCTGCACCAGATTGAACAGCTTCAGCACCACCGTGGCCATGCCGCGAAAATGGCCGGGACGGCATGCGCCGCACAATTCATTGGCGAGGGGTGGCGGCTCGACGAAGACCGTCTGTGTTTCGGGATACATTGCGCCGACCGATGGCGCAAACACCACGTCCGCCAGCCCTTGCAGCTTGGCGCAATCCGCCTCCAGCGTGCGCGGGTACCGGTCAAAATCCTCGTTCGGCCCGAACTGCAGGGGGTTGACGAAGATGCTCGCCACCACGCATGTCCCGCGTTCCCGCGCCTGGCGCACCAGCGCGATATGCCCTTCATGCAGATTGCCCATGGTGGGCACGAGAGCGACGGCGTTTTCGCCGGCGAGACGGGCGCGCAGCTCGGATACGGAATGAATGAGTTGCATCAGAACGAATGCTCCGCCGCCGGAAATGCTCCCGACTTCACTTCGGCCACGTAGTTCGCCACCGCCTGCGCGATGGAGCCCGCACCCGGCATGAAATCCTTCACGAAGCGCGCTTTTTTGCCGGGATAGATGCCGAGCATGTCGTACACCACCAGCACCTGGCCGGAACAGTCAGGCCCCGCGCCGATGCCGATGGTGGGGATGCGCAGTTGTTGGGTGACTTGCGCGCCCAGCGCGGCGGGAATGGCTTCGAGCACGATCAGGCCCGCACCTGCGTCCTGCAAGGCTTGCGCATCATTCAGCAGTTTCCTGGCGGCGGCATCGGTCTTGCCCTGCACCTTGTAGCCGCCGAGCTGGTTCACCGATTGCGGGGTGAGGCCGATATGGCCGCACACCGGAATGCCCCGCGAAGTCAGGAAAGCAACCGTATCGGCCATCTCCGCGCCGCCTTCGAGCTTGACCATCTCGGCCCCGGCCTGCATCAGTTGCACGGCGTAGGAAAAAGTCTCGCGCGGGCTGTATTGCGAGGTGCCGAAGGGCATGTCGGCGATGATGAACGCCTGCTGCGCGCCGCTGGCAACACAGGAGGTGTGATACGCCATCTGCTCGATGGTGACGGGCAGCGTGCTCTCGCGTCCCTGCACCACCATGCCGAGCGAATCGCCGACCAGCAGAACTTCCACGCCATTGTTCTCCAGCAGCGTGGCGAAGCTGGCGTCGTAGCAGGTCAGCACGGCGATTTTTTCGCCGCGCTCGCGCATCGTTTGCAGCTTGCTCAAAGTCATTCGCGCCATGCGCTTCAGTCCCCACTCACGTTGAAATACTCGCGCTGCCCACGCATGCGGCCGATGCGGTCGAGCAGCAGCTGGAAGTCATCCGCATTATCCGCAAAATTCAGGTTTTCGCTATTCACCACCAGCACGGGGGCAGCGCTGTAGTGATGGAAGAATTCACGATAGTTGTCGGCCAGACGTGCCAGATAATCGTCCTGAATGGGCCGCTCGTAGCGGTGGCCGCGCCGCCGCACCCGCTCGACCAGGGTATCGACCGAAGCCTGCAAATAGATGACCAGGTCGGGCGCGGGCGCCTGCGGTGCCAGGTTGCGGTAGATCGACTGGTACAGGGTGTATTCCTCATCGCTCAGGTTCAGGCGCGCGAACAGATCATCCTTGTCGAACAGGTAATCGGCAATGGTCCGCGTCCGGAACATGTCCATCTGCGTCAGCTCGCGCACCTCGTCGATGCGCTGGAACAGGAAAAAAAGTTGAGTCGGCAGCGCGTAGCGCGCGGCGTCCTCGTAGAACCGCGCCAGAAACGGATTATCCTGCGGCTTTTCCAGCATCGGCTGCGCGGCGGCGTGTTCGGCCAGACGCCGGGCGAGGCTGGTCTTGCCCACGCCAATGGGGCCTTCCACCACGATGTAGCGATATTTTTCCAGCATCCTTGCAAGTCCTTGGAAACACTATGGGTCTGGCTTCATCCCGACCTGTCGGACTGAAGTCCGACCTACGAATCCAACCGCACCAGCTGTTGCTCGGCGCACGCCTTTGCCACCACTGCCGCCGGGCCGACTCCGGGAATCACGCAATCCGGCGCAATTTCAAGCAACGGCTGCAACACGAAGGCACGCCGGTGCATTTGCGGGTGCGGCAAGGTCAGGCCGTGTTCGTGCAGCACAAGAGCCTCATACAGCAACAAGTCCAGATCGAGCGTGCGCGGCGCATTGGCGAATTCGCGCGTGCGGCCGCAAGCCTGTTCCAGCGCCAGCATCGCATCCAGCAGCGCATGCGGCGCCAGTCCGGTTGCCACCTGCACCACCGCGTTGATGAAATCGGGCTGGTCCAGATAGCCGACCGGCGCGCTGCGATACAACGATGAGCATTTCAGCACACGGGTGTGCGGCAGCGCATCCAGGGCATTCATCGCATTTCTGACTTGTGCAGCCGGGTCTTCAAGGTTGCTGCCCAGCGCGAGGTAAGCGAGATGCCGCATCAATCGATCGGCAATTCTGCCTGCACGGCGGCAGACGGCTTTTTGCGGCGGCGGCGTTTCTTCGGCGCACCGCTGTCCGGCTGCAGCATCTCGGCGCGGCGCGCCTCGTCGGCTTCCTGAAACTCGGTCCACCAGTCACCCAGCGCCGCATCGACCTCGCCGCTGGCGCAGCGCAACAACAGAAAATCGTAGGCGGCACGGAAACGCGGCAACGCCAGCAGACGGAACGGACGCTGTCCGCCGCGCTGCTCGAAGCGCGGCTGCAACAGCCACAACTCTTTCATTACCGTGTCATAGCGGCGCGGGATGGCGAGTTGCGCACGCTGCCGTTCCAGCACGTCATCCATGGCCGCATGCAGCGCGGCGACCGGCCGCTCTCCCGCCGCCTGCCTGGTTTTCCAGGTCGCCAGCACTTCATGCCACAGCAATGCGGCAAACAGGAAAGCGGGCGAAGCCGGCTTGTCTGCGGCAATGCGGTCATCGGTGTTCTGCAAGGCCAGCATCACAAACTTTTCGCCCATCGGCTGTTCAAGGATCACGTCCAGCATCGGCAACAGGCCATGGTGCAGGCCCTTGAAACGCAGTTTTTTGATGCATGCCAGCGCGTGGCCGGACAACAGCAGTTTGAGCATCTCGTCGAACAGGCGCGCCTCCGGCACATTGCGCAACAGTTCCTTCAGACGGGCGATCGGCGCGGCCGTGGCGGGATCGATCTTCATCCCGAGCTTGGCGGCCAGCCGCACCGCGCGCAGCATCCGCACCGGGTCCTCGCGGAACCGCACTTCCGGGTCGCCGATCATGCGCAACACCTTGGCGCGGATGTCGGCATAGCCGTGGTGGTAATCGATGATCTCCTGGGTCGCGGGGTCGTAAAACAGTGCGTTGGCGGTGAAATCGCGCCGCGCGGCATCCTGCTCCATGTCGCCGAATTCGTTGTCGCGCAGGATGCGCCCGTGCGCGTCGGTCTCCGCCTCGTCAACCTCCATCGCACGGCGGAAGGTGGAGACCTCGATGGTTTCGCTGCCGAACATGACATGCACCAGCTTGAAACGGCGGCCAATGATGCGGGCGCGCCGAAACACGCGCTTCACCTGCTCCGGCGTGGCATCGGTCGCCACATCGAAATCTTTTGGTTTACAGCCCAGCAGCAAATCGCGCACCGCGCCGCCCACCACGTAAGCCTGAAAGCCGGCCGCCTGCAGGCCGTCGGTCACGCGCTGCGCGCTGTCGCTGATGCCGTCACGCGCCACCCGGTGCTCGCGCAACGGAATCACATGCGCCTTGCCCGCCGCCTTGGCCGTGCGGGATTTGCCGAACACTTTCCTGAATAGTCTTTTGATCATGTTGTCGCCGGAAGTTGCGGATGCCGCCGCTGGCTTGAGCGCGGCAACGGGCGCGAATTATACACTGCGCACCCCGGCAGTCGGCTCTTCGCTCTAAAGCATGTGAACCCATGCCTTGCCCCGTTCCCCCTATCCAACTTTCCCCCACAAGCAGGAGAAAGGGCAAACGAATCGCTACGCGAGTTCTCGATTAACGCAAGGACAGGATGGGCCAGCCGTGCTGCGCGGCGTGCGCGCGCAGGGTGTCGTCGGGATCGACCGCGACCGGACGTTTGACTTTGGACAGCAGCGGCAGATCGTTGAGTGAATCGCTGTAAAAACAACTTTGCTCGAAACTATCCCACTGCCAGCCCTGCCCGGCCAGCCATTGCTCCATGCGCGTCACCTTGCCTTCGCGGAAACTGGGAATGCCCGCCACACGGCCGGTGAACTCGCCACCCTTTTCTTCCGGCTCGGTGGCGATCAGATGTTCGATGCCAAACTCGCGCGCGATGGGCGCGGTGACGAAACTATTGGTGGCAGTGATGATGGCGCACACATCGCCGGCCTGCCGGTGTTGTGCCACCAGCGCTCGCGCCTTGTCGCCGATCATCGGACGCACCTTGATATGCATGAAATCCTCATGCCACTGGTCCAGCACCTTGCGCGCATGGCGCGACAACGGTCTCAACTGGAAATCGAGGAATTCGTGGATGTCCAAGGTTCCCGCCTTGTACTGCTCGTAGAACGCCAGATTCTTGGACTCGAACAGCTCGCGGTCGAGCACGCCCCGCTCGATCAAAAATTGCGACCACTCAAAATCGCTGTCGCCACTCAGTAACGTATTGTCCAGATCGAATAAGGCCAGATTCACTGCTGCTCCTTAATTTTGATTCAAGAATGGGTGCAATCCAGCCTCACACCGTTCAGATGAAAGCATTGCCTCAACACCTGAATACTTTTGTCCTACCCAACAAAATTACAAAGAGAACCCCCCTATCCCCCGCGGTAACGATACCAGATTCACCCTCTAAAGTAAGCCGGACATCACTGGCGAGGAACGATCTTTCGCGGTTGATTTTCAGTCGCCATACCTACAGCGCTGCAGTGGCGCTGATGTGAATGAGGGTTGGAATGTTGCCGCGCAGGTCGAGCAGCGTATGCATCTTGACAGCGGCCTTGGCCTGACGGAAGCGCGCCCAAGGGAAGACGCTCAAGCACAGGTCGATGGTCGTGGTGTCGAGCGCATAGGCAGTCTGTTCCAGTTTCACGGCAAAGCTGTCGCTGGCGTAGAGTTGTCTGGCAGTCTGGATCAAGCTCATCGCGAAATCCTGGTAGATGCGCCAGTCGCGCTTCTCGTTGTCATCGGCCAATGTGCTCTTGGCGATATGGCCCCGGATACCCAAGTGATAGAGCTTGGCTTGGTGGGCGCGCAGACAGGTTTCGATGTCGCGCAAGCTCTCGCGGTAAGTCAGTTGCGCGAAGGCCAGGCAGAGGAATTGATCGAGATGCGAGAACTTGAGTGCGGGATACCGATTGGGATAGCGGGCTACGCACTGACGGAATAGGTGTAATGGCAGATGAGCCATCAGTTGAGCGAACACCAATTTCCCTGCGTGCATATGCACCCTTCCTGTGAAGGAAGGAAGTTTGGCGCAAGTTGAAATCGGTTACGGAAAATATGCCATTTAGTAACGGTTGCTCAATGAGTTAACATGGTCAAACTATCGAATCTCCGGACACTACTGACCTAGTGTAGTGCTGCACTCTTAACGATACTTATTGCAAACCTTTGTGGGTCGGACTTCAGTCCGACATGTCGGGTTAAAACCCGACCCACAAGAGCTTCCCGCACCTTGGCATAAGTTCCAGATAGCGTGCAACACTACACTAGTTCGATTAATAGATCAGCTTGCGCCTGGGGGCAATAGGTGCATCAGTTCTGATCGAGTCTGAGTCGAAATCCTTCTCCGCTTGTGCAAGTGCTGCCAACCGTTCTTTTTCAAGTGAAACCCACTCCGGCATCGATTTTGCAAACCCGAAGCTGAATTGCTCATTAGCTTTCTTCATCGCATCACGTCGTTGATCTTCGCTAAGCTGAGCAATCTCGACGGGCATGCGCGCCAAATATTCCGCGTCAATCTTGTTCAGGTGGTGCTGAAGAGGCGGGATGCTATTCAAAATCTCAAGCTCCTTGGCGTACTCTCTAGATTGCACAGCAATCTCTCGGTATTCCGAATAGAGTGTCGGGCACTCCGATGGCGCAGCGGCAATAGAGGACTCTGCCGTCTCCGAGCCTGAATCAAAATCCCTCTCCGCTTGTGCAAGTGCTGCCAACCGTTCTTTTTCAAGCGAAACCCACTCCGGCATCGATTTTGCAAACCCGAAGCTGACTTGCTCATTAGCTTTTTTCATCGCATCACGTCGTTGATCTTCGCTAAGCTGAGCAATCTCGACGGGCATGCGCGCCAAATATTCCGCGTCAATCTTGTTCAGGTGGTGCTGAAGAGGCGGGATGCTATTCAAAATCTCAAGCTCCTTGGCGTGCTCTTCAGCTTGCGCAGCGATCCTATACTGCTTATCAAGTTCTGCCTTGAAATGCGCCTCAAACCCTTCTGCGGTAGCTAGTGGATGATTGATTCCCTCCCGCATCAACGCTTCCAGCAGGGCCGCCTCGCTTATCTTGCGGGCCTCCAAGTTGACGCGCAGGCGAGAAGCATACAAGTGCCAGCATTGCCTGGCTTCGTGCGCCTGCACAAGCTCCTGGTGTTTCCTTTCAGCGATCGCTATTGCCCGATCAGCCTGCATGCCAGCTATTTCCGCCCTCGAATCAGCCTCTATCTGAGCAGTCTGATCCGGCACTAGGAGATTCCCAAGCACCATTCCTTTGACAAATTCGTTCATACCATGTCCCTTATGTAAGCAGACATCGTCTGCGCGCTATAGTGATTATTCATGCGTCATGTCAGGCAGAGATCAGCCACCGCTGACCGCAGCACGCGCCTTCTGCAAACCATGCATATTTAGCATATCAGCCTTGGCCTTGTCGTCTGCAGCCTTGCCTCGCCTGGCCCTGATATTCGCCATGGCCTTCCCCATGATATCCCGTCCTGCCGCCGTCCCCACCGTCGCCACGGCTGTAAAATTCTCACCTGAACGGTTACCCGCACTTGAGCTCTGCGTGTGGAATCCTAGCCACTGCAGGGCGGTGTCCGGGATCAAGTGTATCAGATTGACCGACAGGTTCACGATCATCACTGAGGTGGACGTCGCGATCGTGTGGGCAATGGCGTTGACCGATTTGCTGACAGCAATGCTGAAGCGCACGGGTTAAGCCGCTATAATCCGCGCACTTTCCGCCCTCACTGATTGGCACTTCCAGCAATGACCGATAAATATGCCGTGATCGGCAACCCCATCGCGCACAGCAAATCGCCGCTGATCCACCGCATGTTCGCGCAGCAGACCGGACAGGACATCCGCTACGAAGCGATCGAAGCGCCGCTGGAAGGCTTCGCCGAGACCATCGCACGCTTGCGTGCCGAAGGTTACAAAGGCTGCAACGTCACCGTGCCGTTCAAATTCGAGGCGTACCAATTGGCGACGCAACGCAGCGGTCGCGCCAATGATGCCAGTGCGGTGAACACGCTCATTTTCGAAGGCGGGGAAATCCTGGGCGACAACACCGACGGCGTCGGCCTGCTCGCCGATATCGAAAAGAACCTGCAATTCAAACTGTTCCTCAAGGACGCCTTGCTGCTCGGCGCCGGCGGGGCGGCAGCCGGCGTGCTGTGGCCGCTGTTCAATGCCGGGATCAGCATCGTCATCGCCAACCGCACCGAGGCCAAAGCCGAACAGCTTGCGGCGCCGTTCGAAGGTGCGGGAACGGTGCACGCCCGATCCTACGAGGCCCTGACCGGGCGCAGCTTCGACCTGGTCATCAACGCCACTTCCAGCGGCTTGTCGGACCAGCTTCCGCCCTTGCCGGATGGACTGTTCAAGCCCGGCGCACTGGCCTACGACATGCTGTACGGCAAGGAGACGCCGTTCATGGCGTTCGCGCGGCAGCAGGGCGCGGCCATCGTTGCCGACGGCCTGGGCATGCTGGTGGAACAGGCCGCCACCTCTTTTGCCCTGTGGCGCAAGGTACGCCCGGATACCACCCCCGTCCTGGCCGCCCTGCGCAAACAATGAAAATGCCGCGCAGCCTGTTCTGGCGCAGCGTGGCGGTGCTGTTCGCCTTGCTGCTGCTCTACCAGTTGTGGCTGTTCGCCCACATCTGCTGGTGGATCAAGTTCAATCCGGCCGGCAGCTCCTTTATGGCGGATCGCCTGGAAGTGATGCAGGACAGGAATCCGGATGCCGAACTGAAACACAAGTGGGTGCCCTACAACACTATTTCGAACAATCTCAAGCGCGCGCTCATTGCCGCCGAGGACGCAAAGTTTGTCGATCACGAAGGGTTCGACTGGGAGGGGATCGCCAAGGCTTACCAGAAGAATTTGAAGAAGGGCCGGATCGTCGCGGGCGGTTCCACCATCAGTCAGCAATTGGCCAAGAATCTCTTCCTCTCCACCAAACGCACGCCGTGGCGCAAGGGCGAAGAAGTCCTGATCACGCTGATGCTGGAGACCGCAATGGACAAGCGGCGCATCTTCGAAATCTACCTGAACGTCATCGAGTGGGGCGATGGCGTATTCGGCGCGGAAGCGGCGGCACGGCATTACTTCGGGGTCAGAGCTTCTCAACTCACCGCCGAGCAGGCGGCACGCCTCGCCGCCATGGTGCCCAACCCGCGCTACTACGACCGCCATCGCCAGGCTTCGGGCATGCTGGCCAAGACGCTGATCATTCTGGAACGTATGCCGGATGCCGAGATACCCTGACGGCGACCGCTTATTTTCCTTACAATAGCGCGCAATTTTCCGGGCCGCGCCATGACCGAAAACACGGAACACCAATTCACCGATAACGTGCAGGAACATCTCCAGCAGGTGCAACACCTGCTGGAGAAACAGGCGTTGCTGGAAACGGTTGTGCATAACCAGGAATTGCCGCGTGCGGAACGCCACGAGCTGCTGGACAAGATGCTGCACAAGCGCCACCTGGCGGAGTTGAGCGAAAAACTGGAAGCCCTGCACGCCGCCGATATCGCCTACATCCTGGAAGCGCTCCCCATCGAACAGCGCCTGCTGGTGTGGAATCTGGTCAAGGCCGACCGCGACGGCGAAATCCTGATTGAGGTTTCCGATTCGGTACGCGAATCGCTGATCGCGGACATGAGCCGCGACGAACTGCGCGAAGCCGCCGAACAGCTCGACACCGACGAAATCGCCGACCTTGCGCCAGACTTGCCGCATCACGTGATCCGCGATGTGTTCAAGTCGCTGCCGATCGAAGAGCGCGAACAACTGCGCGCGGCGATGTCCTATCCGGAAGACTCGGTCGGCGCCCTGATGGATTTCAACATGGTGCATGTGCGGGAAGACGTCACGCTGGAAGCCGTGTCCCGTTACCTGCGCCGTTTCGACGAACTCCCCGACCATACCGACCAGGTTTTCGTGGTGGACCGGGATGAGCGCTTCCGGGGCGTACTGCCGATCAACCTGATCGTCGTCAACGAACCCGAAACCCCGGTGGGGCAGTTGATGATCACCGACGTCGTCCAGTTGCATCCCGACGACAAGGCGGAACACGCCGCACAGGCGTTCGAACGCTACGACCTGGTGTCGGCGCCCGTGGTGCATGAAGACGGGAAATTGTTCGGCCGGGTCACGGTGAACGTGGTCCTGGACTTCATCCGCGAGGAATCCGATACCGACCTGCTGAACCAGGCCGGCTTGCGCGAGGAGGAAGATATCTTCGCCTCGGTGTGGAAGTCGGCGCAGAACCGCTGGACCTGGCTGGCGCTGAATCTGTGCACCGCTTTTTTTGCTTCGCGCGTGATTGGCGAATTCGAGGGCACCATCGCGCAAATGGTTGCACTTGCCACCCTGATGCCCATCGTTGCCGGCATCGCAGGCAACTCCGCCAACCAGACCACCACCATCATCATCCGCTCGCTTGCCCTCGGCCAGATCAACCAGAACAACGCACGCCGGCTGATGCTGAAAGAACTCGCGATCAGCGGCCTGAACGGCATCGTATGGGGGGGAATTGCGGGATTGTTCGCTTACTTCCTCTACCGCAGCGTGCCGCTCGGGCTGGTGATGACCAGCGCCATGCTGCTCAATCTCACCCTGGGGGCACTGGTCGGCATCGGCATCCCGCTGCTGATGCAGCGTCTCGGTCGCGACCCCGCCATCGGGGCCAGCGTCATGCTCACCGCAATCACCGACAGCGGCGGCTTTTTCATCTTTCTTGGCTTGGCGACGGTATTCCTGATCTAACCTGGTCTGCCCCCCTGCGCAACAACGGCAATGAGGCGCACGATGCCGATTGAGATCAGCAAATTGCGATCAGAAAAGTCCAGGCGATCCGACCAGCATGCCTGCGCGGACAGACTGCGCACGGCCAGACGACACGTATGAAGAACGGATAGAAAGGGCGAAACGCAACGGCCCGGCGCCCGCCCTAATCTACCGCTATCAGGCGCCGAGGATGCCTTTGCCGGACGCTTTTTTGGCAGCCGGTTTCTTTGCCACAGCCTTTTTCGCTGCCGGTTTCTTGGCGGCTACTTTCTTGACGGCTGGCTTCTTTGCCACAGCCTTTTTCGCTGCCGGTTTCTTGGCGGCTACTTTCTTGACGGCTGGCTTCTTTGCCACAGCCTTTTTCGCTGCGGGTTTCTTGGCGGCGACTTTCTTGGCGGCTACTTTCTTGACGGCCAGCTTCTTTGCCGCGACCTTTTTCGCTGCGGGTTTCTTGGCGGCTACTTTCTTGACGGCTGGCTTCTTTGCCGCGACCTTTTTCGCTGCGGGTTTCTTGGCAGCTACTTTTTTGGCGGCCGGTTTCTTTGCAGCAGCCTTTTTCGCTGCGGGTTTTTTGGTGGTGCTTTTCGCTTTGGTAGCAGTTGCCATTTTCATTCCTTATTAAAGTTTGATGGACTAACCAAATACTACATTGCGTGCAACCGCAGCACTCCCGATGCGTCTTTCAGTTGCTTGAAATCTCCCAACACGCACGGTGGCGGCATTCTATGCGCGAATATTTTTTTTTCGCAATAGATTTGTGCAGTTATATGCAAAAAAATCACGTGATGATTTTTTCGGTGGCATACAGTTGCTCCAAGGTTTCGCGTTCGCGAATAAGATGGGTCTGTTCCCCGTCCACCATCACTTCGGCCGCGCGCGGGCGCGTGTTGTAGTTGGAACTCATGCTCATACCGTATGCGCCGGCCGACATCACCGCCAGCACATCCCCCGCCACAACCCCCAGTTCACGGGCGTGCCCGAGGAAGTCGCCGCTCTCGCAAACCGGCCCGACCACCTCGAAAATCAAAGATTGCTTGTCTCGTTCACCCCCGCGCCCTCCGGGGACGGGTTGGAGTGGGTGAGCAAGTTGCACCGGCAGGATCTGGTGATACGCCTCATAAAGAGCCGGGCGCATCAGATCGTTCATGGCCGCATCGACGATCGCAAAATTCTTCTCTTCGCCCTGTTTGAGATATTCGACCCGAGTCAGCAGCACGCCGGCATTGCCGACCAACACCCGGCCCGGTTCGACAATAAGTTTTTCGCTGCGACCGGACAAGGCATGTAACAACGCACGGGCGTATTCAGCAATGGAAGGCGGTGTTTCGTCGTCGTAGCAAATCCCCAGCCCGCCGCCGAAATCGAAATGCTCCAGCGCGATGCCTTCGGCGGCAAGCCTGTCCACCAGCGCCAGCACCTTCTCGGCCGCGGCGATGAACGGGCCGACTTCGGTGAGCTGCGAACCGATATGGCAGTCGATGCCGGTCACCCGCAGGTGTGCCATTCCGGCCGCCTTGCGGTAAAGCGCCAGTGCCTCGGAATAGGCCACGCCGAATTTGCTCTGCTTGAGCCCGGTGGAAATGTAAGGATGCGTTTTGGCATCGACATCGGGGTTCACGCGCAGACTGACCGGCGCAATCTGGCCCAGCCCGCCCGCCACTTGGTTCAAACGGTCCAGTTCCGCCGCCGACTCGACGTTGAAGCACAGGATGCCCGCTTCCAGCGCCTGGCGCATCTCGTCCTCGCGCTTGCCCACCCCGGAAAAGACCACCTTTTCTGCCGCGCCCCCCGCGGCCAGAACGCGTTGCAGTTCGCCGCCGGAGACGATGTCGAATCCCGCGCCGAGTCGGGCGAACAGATTGAGGATGGCCAGATTGGGATTGGCCTTTACCGCGTAACACAGCAGATGCTCGTGCGCCGCCAGGGCCTGGTCGAATTCGTGGAATGCGCTTTCCAGTGCAGCACGCGAATAGACATAGCAAGGCGTCCCGAAGCGCCGGGCGATTAGCCCCAGCGGGACTTGCTCGGCGTACAGTTCGTCCTGGCGGTAACGGAAATGATCATTCATGGCTTGCCTCGTCCTTGAGGGAATGTGAATACGTGTCGGAAAAACCGGCTTGCGCCTGGGGCAGATACAGCGGTCCTTTGCGCCCGCATCCTTGCACGCACAAGAGCAACAGAAACATAATGCCGAGGGTACGCATGATGAAATTCTTTCTATAACCCGAAGGTTCAACTCAAAACGGCCGCGATTATAAGCGAAGCGCGTGCCGGCCACTCAGCAAGGAGCAATGATGACGGAAAGCGAATTCAACCGGTTGGCGGACGAAATTTTCGGGCGCATCGAACGCGCGCTCGACCACGGCGACCTGGACTACGACAGCAACGGCTCGGTCATGGAGATCGAATTCCAGGACGGCAACAAGCTCATCGTCAACCGGCACGTCCCCAACCGCGAGATCTGGCTGGCGGCAAAATCCGGCGGCTTCCATTTCGCCCTGCACAATGGCGTCTGGCAGAGCCAGCGCGACGGCAGCGAACTGTTTGCAAAACTGGGAGAGCTGGCACGACTGGGTGCCGGCGTCGAGATTCTATTTTGAAACTAGACTGCCGCCCGCCGACTGGCCGGGAGGAGACAGAGGCACCCGCAGCGGCCGTCTGGAGCACGCACGCCAAGGCAAGATTATCCGCGGCGGCATGCGACAGGATGTCGCACCCGTTTCAGTCCCCGAGGTGAAAATCCCGCAGTTGCGCGCGCCGCTCCCGGTATTCCGGACACGCCTGCGCCACCCCTTGCCAGAATGCGGCGGAATGGTTCATCTCGCGCAAGTGTGCCAGTTCGTGCACGATCACGTAGTCGATCAGCGCGTGCGGCAATCTGATCAGTCGCCAGTTCAGCCGCACCACGCCGCGCGCGCTGCAACTTCCCCACTGGCTGCGCGCGGCCGACAAGCGGATGGCGCTCGGTGCGACCTGCAGCAGCGGCGCAAAATGCGCCACGCGCTGCTCAAACAGTTGCTGCGCCTGTTGCCGGTACCAGTGCTCGGTCGCGCGTTGCACGCGCTGCGGCGTCGCCTCCTCCGCCAGCCGCAGGTGGAGCATTCCCGCGACCCGCACGGGCGGCGCGCCGAACAGATCGGGCACGACCCGCAGAACAAGGGTATCGCCGCAAAACGAAATGGGCCCGCCGTCGCGCCACTGGGGCGGCGCCGGACGCCGGACTTGCCAACTGCCGATTTTCTCCACCACCCAATCGGCTTTGTCGCGCAACACAGTGTGCAGCCATTTCTCGGAGGCGCGCAGAGGCATGCTCACCGTCAGGCCGCGCTCGTCGATGCGCAAGCCGATGCTGCGGCGTTTGCTGCTGCGTTTCAGGGTATAGCTGATCGACTGGCCGGAGAGATCGATCTTGCGCTGTTCGACGAGCGGCGGCGAAATCTTGCGGCGCAAGGCGTTCAACATCACAGTTGCGCCATCTCGCCTTCGATCCATTCCTCGACCAGGCGGTTGATCTCCTCCGCCTTGAGGCCGGCGGTGGCGATGGGTGCGCCGATCACCATCTGCACCACCCCCGGCCGTTTGACGAAGGCATTCCGCCCCCAGAACTTTCCGGCATTGTGCGCGACGGGGAGGATGGGCACGCCCGCATGCTTCGCCAGCAACGCGCCGCCGATCTTGTATTTTCCTTTCTGACCATAAGGAATGCGCGTGCCCTCGGGGAAGAGGACAATGCTGAAACCCTGTTCCAGCTTGGACTTGCCTTGCTCCAGCAGCTGCTTCATCGCCTCCTTGCCCTTGCTTCGATCCAGCGCGATGGGACTCGACAGTGCCAGCAGCCAGCCAAAGAAGGGGATCCACAACAGCTCGCGTTTTGCGACCCAGACATGCGCGGGCAAGACCAACTGGAGCGCCAGCGTCTCCCACGCGGACTGGTGCTTGCTCAACACCACGCAGGCCGTCGGCGGAATATTCTCCCGGCCGCGCACTTCCATGCGGATGCCGCAGATGACTTGCAGCAGCCACAACATGCCGGGAGCAAAACCGGACAGCAAGCGATGCCGCGTATGCTGTCCGAACAGAAAGATAACCGGCGAAAACAGGGCATAGGCCAAAGTGAACACGGCCTGCGCCAGCGCAAACAGAATGGAGCGGAGCAAATTCATGGCAAGGCAGCCGCCACGGCGGCAAGATCCGGGAATATCAGGGTGTCCTCCGGCAAGCCACCCGCGTCCTGCGTCTTCACGCCCTTGCCGGTCAACACCAGATACGGGCTGGCACCGAGACGAGCAGCCGCTTGCAGGTCGCGCAGCGAATCGCCCACCGCCGGCACGCCGACCAGACTGACGCCATAACGCGCCGCAATCTCCTCCAGCATGCCGCTCTTCGGTTTGCGGCAGTCGCACTGGGCATCATTGGTATGCGGACAGAAAAAAATCGCGTCGATGCGCCCGCCGACCAAGGCCAGCGCTTTGTGCATCCTGTCGTGGATGGCGTTCAGCATCGGCATGTCGAACAGGCCGCGCCCGATGCCGGACTGGTTGGTCGCCACCACCACCCGGTAGCCGGACTGGTTGAGGCGCGCGATGGCTTCGAGGCTGCCGGGAAGCGGACGCCATTCCTCCGGGTTCTTGATGAACTGGTCGGAGTCGTAATTGATGACGCCGTCGCGGTCGAGGATGATGAGTTTCATGCTGCGAGTTTGGAAATGTCAGCCGACTGGTTCATCAGCCGTCCCAACTGTTGCAGCAGCATGGCGCGGTTCAGGCGCAGCGGCTTGTCTTCTGCCATCACCATCACCTTGTCGAAGAAATCGTCGATGAACGGCTTGAGCGTGACCAGTGTCTTCAGGTTGTTGCTGTAATCGCCGCGTTCGAAATACCCGCGCGCCATCGGCGCGATGTCCTGCATCGCCTGATACAGTTCGCGTTCGGCGTCGTCCTTGAGCAACGCCGGGTTAACCGCCGCCTGCGTTTGCTCGCCCAGTTCTTCGGCATTCTTGCGCATGATGTTCTGCACCCGTTTGTTCGCGGCCGCGAGGTCCTTGGCCACCGCCAGCGCGGCAAAAGTGCGCACACCCTGCAAACGCGGCAGCACTTCGTGCAGACGCCCGTTGAGGACGGCCAGCACGGCCTCGATCTGGGCAATCTCGAAATCCTGCTCGCGCAAATAACCGCGCAGACGGTCGAGCATGAAGCCTTCCACCTCCGCCGCCACGGTCGCGCTCAACATGCCTTGCGGGAAATTGTCGGCCGTCACTTTCAGCAATGCCGGCAAAGACAGTTCCAGCGGCGTCTCGATCAGGATGCGCAGGATGCCCAGCGCCTGACGGCGCAGGCCGAACGGATCCTTGTCGCCGGTCGGGATCTGACCGACGCCGTAGATGCCAACCAAGGTTTCCAGCTTGTCGGCCAGCGCCACCGCGCAGGCCAGCGGACCTTGCGGCAGGGTATCGCCGGCAAAGCGCGGATGGTAATGCGCCTCGATGGCGCTCGCCACGGCCGGCTTTTCGCCGTCGTGCAGCGCATAGTAATGTCCGATGATGCCTTGCAGCTCGGGAAACTCGCCCACCATGTCGGTGATGAGGTCGGCCTTGCTCAAACGTGCCGCCAGTTCCGCATCCGCCTTGTCCGCGCCGAGCAGGCGGGCGATGGTGCCCGCCAGCGAGGTGATGCGTTCCACGCGCTGCAACTGCGTGCCCAGCTTGTTGTGGTACACCACGCTACCCAGTTTCTCGACACGACTTTCCAGCTTCTGCCTGCGATCCTGATTGAAGAAGAACCGCGCATCGGCCAGGCGCGGCAGCACCACGCGCTGGTTGCCCTCGATGATGTGATGCGGATCGGCGATCTGCATGTTGGAGACGATCAGGAACTTGTTCAGCAACTTGCCGCTGTGCGCATCCAGCAGCGGGAAGTATTTCTGGTTCTGCTGCATGGTGAGGATCAGACATTCCTGCGGCACTTCCAGATATTCTGCCTCGAACTGGCCGACATACACCTCCGGCCACTCCACCAGCGCCGTCACTTCGTCGAGCAGGCCGCTCAATACGCTGCGCTCCTCGTTGGACATGGACATCAGTTTGGACTGGTCAAAGTTGGCGTGTCCGATCCAGATCGCACCGTTCTCCCCCGCCAGTTGATCCAGACGCGCCGCGATGCTTTCGCGGCGGCTGGCAAAGCTCGCCACCACGCGTCCGTCGCGTGCCAGTGTCGCCTCATAGTCGTCGGCGTGCGCGATGGTCACGCGCTCGCTGCACAGAAAGCGGTGGCCGCTGGTGACGTTGCCGCTGCTCAATCCCAGCACCTCCGACGCTACCACGCTGCTGCCATGCAACACCGTCAACCCGTGCACCGGACGTACGAACTGGTGTTCCAGATCGCCCCAGCGCATTAGCTTGGGCACCGGCAATTTCTTCAGCGCCTGGACGATGATGGCGGAGAGATAGTCTTCCAGCGGCTTGCCCTTCTGCTCGATGCGCGCGATGAAACATTCCGCCTTGCCTTCGCCCGCGCGCTGCAACTGCGCCAGCGTGACATTGGCCGAGCGCATGAAACCTTCCAGCGCCTTGGTCGGCTTGCCTTCGGCATCCAGTCCGGCGGCCACTGCAGGGCCTTTGCGTTCGATGATGCGATCCGCCTGCTGCGCCTCCACCTCGGTGATGCTCACCGCCAGACGGCGCGGCGTGCAATAGGGTGTGCAGACACTGTCGTCACCCAGCAATGCCTGTTCTTTCAGCGCGGCAAAGACTTCGTTGGCGAAGGTGGCGGAAAGCTTCTCCAGCACCTTGGGCGGCAGCTCTTCAGTCAGCAGTTCGATCAGCAATGTCTGTTTCATTTATTTGCCCTCCCCGGTTTTGCACATGGGGAAGCCCAATGCCTCGCGCGAATCGTAATACGCCTGCGCCACCCGGCGCGACAAGGCGCGCACGCGGCCGATGTAGGCCGCGCGCTCGGTGACCGAAATCGCGCCGCGCGCGTCCAGCAGGTTGAAGGTGTGCGAACACTTCATCACCATCTCGAACCCCGGCAGCGGAAGCCCCGCTTCCATCAGGCGCTTAGCCTCGGCCTCGTATTCGTTGAAGTGGCGGAACAGCATCTCGACGTTGGAATGCTCGAAGTTGTATTTCGATTGCTCCACCTCGTTTTGGTGAAACACGTCGCGGTAGGTCACTACGGTGTCGCCGTTCTTCGCCCACACCAGATCGAACACGTTCTCCACACCCTGCAAGTACATGGCGAGGCGTTCCAGCCCGTAGGTGATCTCGCCCAGCACCGGCTTGCAGGTGAGCGAACCGACCTCCTGGAAATAGGTGAACTGCGTGACTTCCATGCCATCCAGCCACACCTCCCAGCCCAGCCCCCACGCGCCCAGCGTCGGCGATTCCCAGTCGTCCTCGACGAAACGGATATCGTGCTCGCCGGTATCGATGCCCAGCGCGCGCAGGCTGTCGAGATAGAGTTCCTGGATGTTGTCCGGGGACGGCTTCAGCACCACCTGATACTGGTAGTAATGCTGCAAACGGTTCGGATTCTCGCCGTAGCGCCCGTCCTTGGGACGGCGCGACGGCTGGACATAGGCCGCGCGCCAGGGCTCCGGCCCGATCGCGCGCAAAAAGGTGGCGGTGTGGAACGTCCCCGCACCGATCTCGATGTCATAAGGTTGCAGCAGCGCGCAACCCTGCTTGTCCCAATAATTCTGCAGCGTCAGGATGACTTGCTGAAAAGTCGGCCCATGGCCGACTTTCGGTGAAGACTCATGCGCGGAGCGGGTGATGTCGGAACCAAAAGTGTTTTTTTGGGAAGACTCACGCGCGGAGCGCGTGACGTCGGAACCAAAAGTGCTTTTTTTGGAAGACTCATGCGCGGAGCGGGTGATGTCGGAACCAAAAGTGTTTTTTTGGGAAGACTCATGCGCGGAGCGCGTGATGTCGGAAGCAGAAGTGCTCATTGGTGTAAACCGGCTAAATTGGTGTAGGCGCGCATTTTACGGGTTTTAGTACGTTTGCGTCATCCCAAGTCCGTCAAATCAAAACACTGAAGCCCCCAGCTACAGGCGCCATTCCCACAAAGCACCAACTGCTATAATTGACCCAGTCATATCAATTGGGGCAATCGCCATGATTAAAGAAGCCACTGCCATGTCTGTCCGCCAAAACTTGGGGGATCTGCTGAACGGCATTCAATACGGGCACGACCAAATCGTCATCACTAAAGGCGGCAAACCAGTCGCCGCCATGGTTGATACCGCGCTATTCGACAAAATCCGTTTGATGAAGCGTGAATTTGAACGGCTCACCGATGAGCTTGCATCCGCTTACCAAGGCGTGGATGAATACATTGCCCAACAGGAAATTGATGCTGCCATCAAACACGCACGGAAGCGTTAAGTGCGCGCAGTCATTGACACCAACGTTTTCATCTCAGGACTGCTGCTACCCAAAAGCACACCCGGACGTATTATCACTGCATGGCGAACCGGGCATTATTCTCTGGTGCTTTCCGAGCCCATGCTGACTGAAATAGCTGCCGTATTGAGTTATCCAAAGATTCGCAAACGTACCGGTTGGGATAACGATGCCATCAGCCGCTATCTGACCGTCTTGCGATTTGAAACAGAAATTGCGGACATACAACAAACCATTGCTGTTGTTCCACGCGATGCAAAAGACAACATGGTGTTGGCCACTCTCATTGCCAGCGAGGCTAATTGCCTGGTGACGGGCGACATTGACCTGCTCAGTTTGGCTGATACCTACCCGATTTTTTCACCCGCTGATTTTGCGAGCCGGATATTCTGAAACGCTTAATCCGCACAACTCCAACTTTTCACTCCGCACCATTTGCTTGATCTGCATCTCGCGCTTCAGCGCGGCTGACTTGTCGGCGCAGGGTTCGCTATACAGCACTTTCACCGGCGTGCGGCCGCGGGTGTATTTGGCGCCTTCGCCTGCGTTATGTGCTGCAATCCGTTTGTCGAGATCGTTGGTGATGCCACAGTAGAGGGTGTTGTCAGCGCACTGGAGGAGATAGCAGACCCAAACATGTTCCCCCACCCCCACCTTCCCCCGACGGGAGAGGGAGTTTGCGCAGTGAGTGTCATTCATGTTTGCGCAGCCTCAACGCGGTGCCGAGCATCAGCACAAGCAACCCCAGCATCGCCGCATTGCCCCAGCGCACATACGGTGTACTGCCGGCATATCCCTGCACTTGCGCCGCGAGTACACCCTCTTCATGCTGCGGCAGCATGGCCAGCACCTGCCCATCCGTGCCGATGACCGAGGTGACGCCGGTATTGGTGGCGCGCAGCAGCATGCGGCCCGTTTCCAGCGCGCGCATCTGCGACAACTGGTTGTGCTGCGCGGCGGCGTGCGAGTCGCCGTACCAGGCATCGTTGGTCACGTTGACCAGCAGGGTGGCTTGCGGCAGGGCGCGGATGATCTCTTCGCCGAAGGCGTCTTCGTAGCAGATGTTGACCGCGACCTGTTGCCCGGCGACAGCGAGCGGCGGCTGGCGGGCTCCGCCGCTGGCCAGATCGCCCATCGGGATCTGCAACACTTCATTGATGAACCAGCCGAGGACACTGCGCAGCGGAATGAATTCGCCGAAGGGGACGAGGTGGTTCTTGCGATAGTGCTGGCTCTCCGAACTGCCGAGCGAATAGACGCTGTTGTAGTAGCGCCCGTCTTCTTTTTCGAACGCGCCGATCAGGATGTCGCCGCCGTTCTGTTTCACGTGATCGCGCAGGAGGGCCTGATAATTTTCCGGCACATTGTGGCGCAGCAGCGGCACTGCGGTTTCGGGCATCACGATCAAGCGTGCATCGCTGTTTTGCGTCAGGCGGCGATAGGTTTCCAGCGTGCCGATCAATGCGCCTTCCTCGAACTTGCTGTCCTGCGGGATGTTGCCCTGCAACAAGGCAACTTTGAGCGGTTCACCCTGCGGGTGGGTCCATTCGATGGATTGCAGGGCGGAGCCTGCAATCCAGATGCAGATCAACTGGAGCATCGGCATATAGCTGGCTTGTATCCGCAGGTTCTTCCCCCACCCCAGCCCTCCCCCGGCGGGAGAGGGAGCCGGGGCGGCACTACGAATCAGCGATAGCAACAACGCCGCACTCACCGCCACCATGAGCGACACGCCATACACCCCCAACAGCGGCGCATACCCCGCCAGAGGACTGTCCGGCACCTGCGAATAGCCCATCGCGAGCCATGGGAAGCCGGTGAAGATCAGGCCGCGCAGCCATTCGGCGAGAGTCCATAGCGCCGGTCCGAGCAACAGCACGGACGCGCCGGATGCGCGACCCAGGCGTGCCCGCGCATAACCCGCCAGCGCAGCGGGCAGGGAGACCAACGCGGCGAACAGCAACGTGGCCGTCCCCGCCAGCACCGGGTGCATGTAGCCGTATTCGTGCAGCGCGATATAGATCCAGCCGACCCCCGCCGTGAACAAGCCCATGCCGAACGCGAATCCCAGTCCGGCTGCGTGCCGGGGCTGTTCGGCACGGTTCCACAGCCAGAACAGCACGGCCAGCGCAAGCACCGGCAAGGGGAAGAGCGCAAAGGGTGCAAAGCCCGGCACGGCAAGCACACCCGCAGCGAAGGCGATCAGATAGGAATGGGCAATGAATTGCATCACGACAGGCACGCAGCGATTTGATTCGCCGCATTATACGGTGTAACTTCGCGCGGCTTTCCTTCCAACACAAGCAACCCATGCTGGATTTCACCGAATACACCAAGATTTTCATCAGCCTGTTCGCGATCATCGATCCGGTCGGCATCATTCCGATCATCATTGCGTTCACGGCCGGCATGAGCGCGCAAAAACGCGAGCGCGTGGGGCGTCTTGCATCGCTTTCGGTGTTCGGCATCCTGCTGGCCGCCCTGTTGCTGGGCGAAGCGATCCTTTCGTTCTTCGGCATCAGCATCCACTCCTTCCGCACAGCCGGCGGCATCCTCCTGCTATTGATGGCGATCAACATGCTGATCGGCCACAAGCAGGCGCCGGCGCCGAATGAAAACGCGGATACAGAAGCCACCCAATCCATCGCCATCGTGCCGCTGTCCACCCCGCTGCTGGCCGGCCCGGGCGCCATCAGCACGGTGATCGTCGATGCGCACAAAGCGGCCAGCGCCGCGCACTACGGCGTAATGGCGCTGGTGCTGGTCGCCCTGGGCATCACCGTGTGGCTGACGTTCCTGGTCGCCCCCTGGGTATCGCGCCGCTTGGGCAGCATCGGCAGCACCATCGTCACCCGTCTGATGGGCCTGTTGCTGGCCGCCATTGCCGTCGAATTCATCGCGGGCGGGCTGCGCGGGCTGTTCCCCGTACTGGATTAACCATGGAAAAAATACGTTTGTCGAAATTGATGTCCGCACAGGGCCTCTGCTCGCGCCGCGAAGCGGATGACTACATCGCCCAAGGCTGGGTGAAGGTGGACGGCGTGACCGTCAGCGAACTCGGCAGCAAGATCTTGCCGACGCAAAAGATCACGCTGGAACGCGCCGCCCAGACCCGGCAAGAAAGCCAGGTCACCGTGATCCTGCACAAGCCGGTGGGCTACGTCTCGGGCCAGGCCGAAGACGGCCACCAGCCCGCCGTCGTGCTGGTGCGCCCCGAGAAACACTGGAAACTCGACCCTTCGCCACAACGTTTCGAGCCGCGCCACCTGAAAAGCCTCGTCCCCGCCGGCAGGCTGGACATCGACTCCACCGGGCTGTTGGTGCTCACGCAGGATGGCCGCATCGCCAAGCAACTGATCGGCGAAGACTCCAACATCGAGAAGGAATACCTGGTGCGCGTCTCCGGGCGCATCGCAGCGGACGGCCTGGAAAAACTCAATTACGGCCTGTCGCTGGACGGCAAGAAACTCAAACCGGCGAACGTCACCTGGCAGAACGACGACCAGCTGAAGTTCATTCTCAGGGAAGGCAAAAAGCGCCAGATCCGCCGCATGTGCGAACTGGTCGGCTTGAAAGTCACAGGCCTCAAGCGCGTGCGCATCGGCAAGGTAAAGCTGGAGAAGTTGCCGATGGGGCAGTGGCGCTATCTGCGCGCAGACGAAAAATTCTAAGAAAACACTGAACACGCCTGGTTAAGTCGCTCACGCAAAGACCCGAGTCCAGTTAAATCAACCGGCTGGATTCCCGCCTGCGCGGGCATGACGACTTAATCGGCGTCGTTCCTTTATGCCTGGCCCGCGATCGCCATGCGCTCGACCAGCACCGAACCGCACTGGCGCGCGCCCTGCACCTGCACATCGTTGCCCAGCGCGACGATGCCCTGGTACATCTCGCGCAGATTGCCGGCGATGGTCAATTCTTCCACCGGGTACTGAATCTCTCCGTGTTCGACCCAGAATCCCGCCGCGCCGCGCGAATAGTCGCCGGTCACCGCGTTCACACCGTGTCCCAGCAATTCGGTCACCAGCAGGCCGCGCCCCATCTGGCGCAGCAGGCCGTCGAAATCCTGCGTGCCGGGACGAACGATCAGATTGTGCGTGCCACCCGCGTTGCCGGTGCTGTGCATCCCCAGTTTGCGCGCGCTGTACGTTCCCAGAAAATAGCCGCGCAGCACGCCGTCCTCGACGAGGGTGCGGCGCCGAGTGCGCACGCCCTCGTTATCGAACGGGCTGCTGCCCAGGCCGCGCGGAATATCCGGCACATCGTCGATGCGGACGAGGTCTGAAAACACCTTCTTTTCCAGATGATCGAGCAGGAACGAGGATTTCCGGTACAGGCTGCCGCCGCTGACCGCCTGCACGAAATGGCCGAACAGACTCGCCGCCACCGGCGCCTCGAACAGCACCGGACACTGCAGGGTCGGCAGCCGCCGCGCCTTCAGGCGGCGCACGGTGCGCTCGGCGGCGATGCGCCCGATTTCTTCCACCTTGAGAATATCGGCGGGGTGGCGCGCCGTGCTGTACCAGTAATCGCGCTGCATGTTCCCGCCCTTGCCGGCGATCACCGCACAGCTGACGCTGTGGCGCGAGGAGGTATAGCCGCCATTGAAACCGAGGCTGTTCGCCAGCACGAAACTGCCGCTGTTCACATTGACGCTGGCGCCCTCGGAATTGACGATGCGCGGGTCGGCATCAAAGGCGGCGCGCTCGCAATCACGCGCCAGACCGACCGCCTGCGCCACGTCGATCGGCCACGCGTGATACAGGTCCAGGTCGGCCCAGTCGCGCGCCAGCAACGCCTCTTCCGGCAATCCCGCGCAATCGTCCTCCGCGGTGAAGCGCGCGATGTTCAGCGCGGCCTGCACCGTGTCCTGCATCGCCCGGCGCGAGAAGTCCGAGGTGCTGGCCTGGCCGCGGCGCTGGCCGAGATAGACACTGACCCCCAGTCCCTTGTCGCGGTTGTATTCGATGGTTTCGATCTCGCCCTGGCGCACGTTCACGGTCTGCCCCAGCCCGGCGGACACTTCGGCCACACTAGCCGAAGCACCCTGTTTGCGGGCGTAAGCGATGATGTCGGCCGCCAGTTGGCGCAGGGAATCCGGCGAGGTCGGGATGTTTTTCACGGGGCTGGGCATAAAAATTTTCAGTCGGGCAGCTACGGCAGGGGCGCTATCATACCAACATCGCGACAGCCACTCACAGCCATGACGAACACGCCGGACACCGATACAGAATTGCAGCAGGCACTGCCCCCCAGCAAAACCAAGGTAAAGAAACAGATGCACGACCTGCAGGACCTGGGCAAACAACTGACCGAATTGCCGAAGGACAAATGGCGTGCGCTGGACTTGCCCGAAACCCTGCTGGAGGCGCTGACGGAATACAAGCGCATCAGCAAATTCGGCGCGCAGAAACGCCAGTTGCAATACATCGGCAAGCTGATGCGCGAAGTCGAGACCGCCCCCATTCTGGCCAAGCTGGACGCCTGGAACGGCACCTCGCGCGAACACACCGCGTGGCTGCACCAGGTTGAACAGTGGCGCGACCGCCTGCTGGAAGACAACGCCGCCCTGACCGCCTTGCTGGCGCAATATCCGCAAGCCGATGCGCAGCGGCTGCGCGCCCTGATCCGCAACGCGCTGAAAGAACAGGAACTGGCGAAGCCGCCCAAATCCTACCGCGAAATATTCCAGTTGCTGCGCGAGATCATCCCGCAACCATGAACACTCCCGTGTTTCGTCCCGGCGGCTGGCGCCCCTACCCGCACCTGAGGGCTGCGCCCTGCCGTGTCCGGGTCGCCCCGCCCAAATCCTACCGCGAGATATTCCAGTTGCTGCGCGAGATCATCCCGCAACCATGAGCCATGTCTTGCCGCATATCACGCTGAACAGCGGCGCCAACCCGCGTTTCAGTGTCATCTGGCTGCACGGGCTGGGTGCCAGCGGCGAGGATTTTGTGCCGGTCGCGCAGGAGCTGCATTTGCCGCAGGCGGTGCGCTTCATCTTCCCGCATGCGCCGGCGCGCCCGGTCACGATCAACGGCGGCCATGTGATGCCTGCGTGGTACGACATCGGCAGCAGCGAAATCGATGCGGAACAGGATGCCGCCGGCATTGCCGCGACACGGCACGAAATCGAGAAACTGATCGCACGGGAAGTCGGACGCGGCATCGCGCCGGGCCATCTCTTTGTCGCCGGATTTTCGCAGGGCGGCGCCATCGCGCTGCATACCGGCCTGCATGCCCAGGAAAAACTGGGCGGCATCCTCGCGCTCTCGACCTATTTGCCCCTGGCGGACACCACCCGCGCCGCAGGCGTGAGGCGCGCCCTGGGCACGCCGATTTTCATGGCGCACGGACTGCACGACCCGGTCTTGCCCTGCGCACTGGGCAAGCAATCCGCCGCACGCCTGCAACACCTCGGCTTTACGCCAGACTGGCACGACTACGCGATGCCGCACAGCGTGTGCATGGAGGAAATCCGGGATATCGAGCGCTGGCTGAGGAAGCAGATGGAGATTGCAGAAAACCCGGAAAAACCGTCGGGTTAAACACCGGCGCAAAGATGGGGTTTGTGGGTCGGACTTTAGTCCGACACGGCAGGGGAAACGCCCACAACTTCGTCGGGTTGAAACCCGACCTACAAAGACCGCTTCCGCTAATCTTCGCTGCGGGTGTCCTGCTCCATCATGCGGTAGCGCGCCAGATCGTAATCCTCGCCCTGCTCGACCAGCGCCAGCGGCAGCAGCAGATACTCCTTGTCGTCCAGTTGCATCTTGAGGCTGCGGCTGCCCACGAAGGCATCCTGCTTCATCAGCAGCCATGCCTCGCCGCTGCCGTCATTCGGGCGATTGAGGTACATGCCGATCTGCACGTTGGGAATGTCGGAATTGACCGCGTCGAGCAAGGGCACACCGACGATGCGCGGACTCAACATCTCGATTCCGATATGCAAATTGCCTTCCGGATCACGGCTCAGACGGCGCACGACACACGCCCCCCATTGCGCGACGCCTTCGGGCTGGCAACCCAGCAACGACCCGATGCGAACGCCATTCACCCGCGCTGCCGGAAGCACACTGCGAAAACCGGTGGCACTGATATCCTCGACTTCCCACTGCTCACAATCTTCCGCGCCAAAGCTCAAGCCGAGATCGGAGCGTTCCAGCATCCGGCTGAAGCCGTTGGCCACCTTGAGATTGACCTTGATCTTGCGGCGCGGATTGCGGCGGGCCGGCGGCGGCAGGGTCAGGCTTTGCGACAGGCGCTGCGCGATGTCGCGCACCTGCTCCACTTCGTATTTCGCCCCGTAAAAATTCAATCCATCGGGCAGAATGCCCTTGTCCAGGGTTTTCAGCAGATCCGCCAACGGCTGGCGCAGACCTTGTACTCCAACAAAGCGCAGGGCAGGATGGGCGGTCGCGCCGGCAGTGGCGCGCATGGGCGGCGTCGGTTGTGCCAGATCAAAGGCGAACAGGCCCGCCCCGTCATCGGTACGCGCAACGCGGATGCCGCCGCCCAACGCAACCAGCAATCGCTCCGCAATATGGCTATGGAGCGGGCTCAAACTGCCCACACTGCTGCCGTACCACAAGACCAATACGCCGAATGACTGCGCCACGCTGGTGACAACGCCGGGATACAACAGGAGCGGGGCATCCATGCCATCATGAACTTCGGCCAGGGCGTAATACGCTGCCAGCCGCCGCCACAGGGCCGGATCGACCATGGCATAGCGCGCCGCCGCCAGCTTCAACTGGCCGGTGATCGCATGGATGCCGCGCGCGCACAGCAACGGGATGTCCGCCTTGATCGAAGCCGCCCCTTTCGCCCCGGCGCGATAGCGGGTCAGCACGTCAAAGTGGCACGAGTCGCTGTGCGTGAAATAGGTATCAAGCAAGGTCCACAGGCGGTTTTCCTGGAACTGGGACAGGGTTTGCGGGGCGAAATAGTCGTGCAGCAACTTGCGCAGGTGCACTTGTGCCGCCTGGTCGAACAGGCGCAACACCGCCCACTCGTGATCGAGGCGGAAACTGTCTGCCTGCTCGCGGATCGCCTCCACGCAGTCGCCAATCTCCTGCAACGCTCTGAACGAATCATTCTTTGGTATGTCATCCAGCAGAGCTTGCGCAGACTTCATATCTGCCAACGGATGATCCGATTTCTTTCCAAACAACCCAAGCACTAGGATGCCCTCCCTGGACGATGCTTCCCCGTGCCCAATGTAAGCACAATTTGCCTTGATTGCCTATATGCCAGAAGGCCTATGTATCCGCGCCAATCCGCACGTTTCGACAGATTCCATTGAATCGGGGTGCCAGCCCACGTATCCTCGCCCCATGCCATTTCCCCCCGTCGCAGATGCCTTGCAACACCCCAACGGCCTGCTCGCCAGCGGCGGCGATCTGTCGCCGCCCCGCCTGCTGGACGCCTACCGGCGCGGCATCTTTCCCTGGTTCAGCCCCGGCGAACCCATCCTGTGGTGGAGCCCGGATCCGCGCATGGTGCTGTTCCCGGCCGAGTTCGACTGCTCGCACTCGCTGAAGAAAACCCTGCGCAAAGGCCACTACGAAATTCGCACCGACAGCGCATTCGAACGCGTCATGCGCGCCTGCGCCGACCGCCCCGGCAAAGGCACCTGGATAACCGCAGAAATGATCGACGCCTATTGCGAACTGCATCGCTTGGGCTACGCGCATTCGGTCGAAGTGTGGATGAACGGCGAACTGGCGGGCGGCCTGTACGGGGTCGCCCTCGGCGGGATGTTCTACGGCGAGTCGATGTTCAGCCGCCAGCGCGACGGTTCCAAGATCGCCCTCGCCCATCTCGCCGCGCAATGGCAGCACTGGCACGGCACGCGGGGTCTGATCGACTGCCAGATGCACACCCTGCACCTGGCCTCGCTCGGCGCGCGCGAGATTCCGCGCACGGAATTCGTCGCCCGCGTGCAGGAATTGATAAACTGCACGCCCGTCGCCGACTTTCGCTTCGAACCCGACCTTTTTCAATGAGCCTGCTCAACGACATCCCGCTCTCCACGCTGCAACTTTATCTGACGGCGCCGTACCCGTGCAGCTACCTGCCGCAACGGGAAGCGCGCTCGCAGGTCGCCACGCCCGCTTTCCTGATCACGCCCAAAGTCTATGCGGAACTGGTGCGCCGGGGATTCCGCCGCAGCGGCACGTTCACCTACCGCCCGCGCTGCGACGGCTGCCGCGAGTGCGTGCCGGTGCGCGTCGTGGCGGACGAATTCGCGCCCACGCGCAGCCAGCGCCGCAGCTGGAAACGCCATCATGACCTGCATGCCGAGATCCTGCCGCTCCAGGACAAGGCGGAATATTTCGCCCTGTATCAGCGTTACCAGCAGGCGCGCCACAGCGAGGGCAGCATGGCGGAAGACACGCCGGAACAGTACCGCAACTTCCTGCTGCAAAGTCATGTGGACAGTCTGCTGGTGGAGTTCCGCGCGCCCTTCGACCAGGCTCAGGGCGGGCGCGGCGAACTGCGCATGGTGAGCGTGATCGATGTGCTGGACGACGGCCTGTCCGCCGTCTATACCTTTTACGATCCCGCCATCGCGCAAGCCAGTTTCGGCACATTCAATGTGTTGTGGCAGATCGAGTTGTGCCGCAAATTGCAGTTGCCTTACCTGTATCTGGGCTACTGGATCCGCGCCTCGCGCAAAATGGCGTACAAGCAAAAATTCGCTCCCCTGCAAGGCCTGCGCGATGGCGATTGGGCACTGTTAACCGCAAAGGAAACAACATGCTGATACGCCTCGCCCTCTTTTTCTGCAGCCTGCTCTTGTTGCCCCTGCTGGCACGGTGGCTGGCCGATGCACTACCTGAATGGACCACATTCCCCCTCATGCCTTTGGCGCCGCTGGCGCTGACGCTGGTTGCCGCAATCCTCCTGCTGTGGCTGGCCGACACATGGCAGGCACGAAATGGCGGACATAGTCTGCTGCGTCTGCAGCGCGCCTATTTTCTGGCGCTTGCGGTGGCCGGCGCATTCCTGGGCTGGTTGCTGGCCTGGCTCAATCTGTTCGCCGAGAGCTGGCTGCTCCCGGCCTCGCACGATTTCACCAGCAGTCTGCTGCAAACGCTGATCTTTGCCCTGCTGGCGCCGCTGGTGCTGTTGCTGCGCACCGCCTTCGTAGCGCAGGCCGGCTTGCTCAAATTGCTGACCGGCATGCCTGCGCTGCGGTTCATCTCGCGGCATGCCGCCGCCCACACCCTGTTGACGCTGGCGCTGCTCGGTTTGACCGTGGGCAGCGTCTGGCCCCAATCCGGCTTCTGGCTGCTGTGGCTGGCACCTCTGGCCTTGCTCGTCGCGCTGCAATTGCTGTGGCACGAGAGCACCGTGTTTGACGGCATCCCTCACGGCGACTGGGGGCGCGTGCTCGGGGGCGCCCTGTCCGGTCTGGTCGCCGGAAATTTACTCGTGTTCACCTTTGAACTCGGCGGCGGCACGCTCATCGTGCAGTTGCCGCAGGCCGGGTTCGCCCAGCTCGGTTATGCCCTGCTCGGCCTGCTCTGCCTGCAACTGGGCGATGTCGTCGCCGAATTCTGGCGCGGAAAATCGCGCGGCGAAGTGTTCAAACGCAAACCCTTTCCCATTTCCGTCGTCAAAAAATGAATCCGTATAACCTGTTCCGTCCTGCCCTGTTCGCGCTCGATCCGGAGACCGCGCACGATGCCACGCTCACCAGCCTGAACACGGCGCACTGTCTCGGCCTGTCGCGCCTGATCCCGCAGCCCGCGCCCGATCCGCGCACGGTGATGGGCATCACCTTCCCCAACCCGGTCGGGCTCGCCGCCGGGCTGGATAAGAACGGCGCATGCATCAACGGCCTCGCCGCGCTCGGATTCGGCTTCATCGAGATCGGCACCGTCACCCCGCGCCCGCAACCCGGCAACCCGCGCCCGCGCCTGTTCCGCCTGCCGCAAGCACAGGCCATCATCAACCGCATGGGGTTCAACAATGGCGGCGTGGATGCGCTGATCGAGAACGTCAAGCGTGCCAAATTCACCGGCGTGCTCGGCATCAACCTCGGCAAGAACGCCGACACCCCCATCGAGAATGCGGCGGACGATTACCTCATCGGCCTGCGCAAGGTGTACGAACACGCCAGCTACGTCGCCATCAACATCTCCTCGCCCAACACCAGGAACCTGCGCCAGTTGCAGGGTAGCGACGAGCTCGACGCGCTGCTCGGCCAACTGAAAGCGGAACAGGAAAAACTGGCGCAGCAGCAGGGTAAATATGTGCCGCTGGCGGTAAAGATCGCCCCGGATTTGGATGCAGAACAGATCAAGCAAATCGCCGCCCTGCTCACCCAACACCGCATCGACGCCGTCATCGCCACCAACACCACCTTGTCGCGCGACGGTGTTGAGAATCTGCCGCACGGCAACGAGAGCGGCGGTTTGAGCGGCGCACCGGTGCGCGAAAAATCCACCGCCGTCATCCGCCAACTCGCCGCCGAACTGCAGGGCGCGCTGCCCATCATCGGTGTCGGCGGAATCTTGAAAGGCGCGGATGCGCGAGAAAAAATCGAGGCCGGCGCATCGCTGGTGCAGCTCTACAGCGGCCTGATCTACCGCGGCCAGGCGCTGGTCAGGGAATGCGCGGCGGCGGTCAGGTAGGAGCGTGCCCTGCACGCGAATAGCGGTTTGAATAGCGGTTAAGCGCGCCCTGCTCGCGATCACGATGTAGGAGCGTGCCCTGCTCGCGAATCGCGGCTGAGAGCCGCTCCTACGGGGTGTCGTTCGATCTGTAGGAGCGCGCCCTGCGCGCGATTGCCGTACTACAACCAAACCGCATTCCAGAACGGATAATTTCCAAGGTCGGATACCAGCCCAGCACGCAAGGGATTTGCCACCACGTAACGCGCCACGGCTTGCACATCCTCATCGTTGCGCAAGCCGTGATCGTGAAAGGCCTTCGCCCAAACGGCGCCCGTCCTGCTTAACGCGATGTTCACATGTCTGCCGCAGGCCGATTTCATACGACCTACCACCTTGCTCAACGTATCCCGCTCACCCAATTGCAGCAACCAATGGACGTGATCCGGCATCAACACCCACGCCAGCATTTTTGCGTCGCCTAATAACTCGGCATCTTCAAAACACCTCGCCGCCGTGCAACCTGCCGAAAAATCCTCAAACACTCTTTGGCGTTCGAGTGTGGTTGTCGTAACCAGATATATCCCGTTTGCTATCGAGGCGCGTCCTTTGCGCAATGCGTGATGGCCGGAATGTGTTGCATTTATTGCGGGTGTTTCGCGGGCGTGGCCCGCTCCTACAACTCCTGTATTGGCTAATGTTTCGCGGGCATGGCCCGCTCCTACGGGGATGTGCGTGGTTTGTAGGAGCGGGCTATGCCCGCGAAAATTCACATCATTCATGCCGCCGCTTTCTTGCTGCGTTTAGGCTTTGCGGTGGCTGTCGGCAACAGGCTGGTGAGTTGCTGGTAGCGCTCGAATAAAAACTCCACCCGTTGCGCGTCGTTGGTGAACGGTGCTTTGCGGTAGCAGGCATCCACGGCGCGGTCGAGAGCCTGGTGGGCTTTGACCAGCGCGGGCGGCATGGTGAGCGGGTCGTAGAGATCGGCGAGGGAGGCTGAATTCGCTGCGCTCACACGTTCCCCCACACCCCCGGAAGGCGAGGGGAGCATGAATTGCGCGCGGACATCCAGCACGGTTTGCGCGGCGGCTTCCACGGTGTTGGTAGGAGCACGCCCTGCGTGCGAAACGCTTTCGCGGGCAGGGCCCGCTCCTACAGCGTCGGGCCACGGGAAGTTGTTATAGACGATGCCAGCCGAATAGCGGTAGCGGCTTTCCAACCGACCGCAGGTGTAGCGCACCCATGCCATGTGCATGGTGGAGGTCAGGATGCCGAAGTGGTAGAGGGTGGCATGGGAAATGACTAGCGAGGTATCACTGGTCAACGTGTCTGGGTGCATGAAGCCGATGGGAATGAAGCTGCGCCGTTCCGATGAAACACGCGGTATCAAGAGATAAGGCGCATCGGGAATGTTTTCCACATGAAAGCGCGTCGGGGTCGCTGCCAGTTTCTGCGTGGGCGCGCTCTTGCTGGCAAGGCGTAGCTCGCGCACGGCTTCGACGCGTTTCATCGCTTCCGGCATCCTGCGCAATTCGTCGGGCGGGCAGTCGCCCAGCCACAGACACCAGCGCTCATAGCCATTGATGAATTCATCCGCGCCTATCCAGCGGCGGAACCATTTGGCGGCCTTGGGTTCGTGTGCGAGAAACTCGGCTTTCTCGTCCGGCGCGAACAGGTAGTGGCCGCCATCGATCGGCTTGTTGCCGATGCCGATCTCGGGCACGGCGCAAATCGGGTGCTGGCGGTTGACCAGCACCACGTCCGGCGCGTCCACCAGATAGGGATTGATGTTGCGCGCGGCGACGGCGTGCGCTTCGCCGCGAATGTCTTCGTATTCGTAGAGGGTCTTTTTCGGCTCGCCCTCACCCCCTGCCCCTCTCCCGGAGGGCGAGGGGAGATAAAAGCCGATGATGACGCAATGCACCGCCGCCATGCCGCGCGCTTCGTTGCTCCACTGGAAGGTGCGATGGGCGAAATGGATGTGCATGCCTCGCGCGAGCAGCCATCCCCACAGTACGCCGGCCTGCTCGCCCTGGGTGATGGAGTTGGTAGAGACGAAAGCGGCTTTTGTAGGAGCACGCCCTGCGTGCGAAACGCTTTCGCGCGCAGGGCGCGCTCCTACAGAAACGGGCGTATCTGCGTGCGATTCGCGGGCATGGCCCGCTCCTGCAAAGGGCGATGCATCCGTTATATACCGCGCCGCCTTCACATACCACGCGGCGACAAAATCGAGCAGACCGCCGCTCTTGATGTCCGCGAACACACGCTGCGCATCCTCGCGCTGCGCTTCGTCCATGAACTTCGCGCCGACGAACGGCGGATTGCCCAACACATAGCTGCATTGCTCCGCCGGTAGCACGTCGTTCCAGTCCAAGGTAAGCGCGTTGCCGTTGACGATGTGCGGCGAGGTCTTGAGCGGGATGCGCGCGAAATACAGGCCGAATTCTTCCGACACGCGCACGTTCATCTGGTGGTCCATCAGCCACAGCGCGACCTGCGCGATCTGCGCCGGGAATTCCTCGATCTCGATGCCGAAGAACTGGTCCACGTCCACGCTGATCTCCTGGTGGATGTCGAGGAAGCGCGAACCTGGGCCTGCATGTACGGTGCGCAATACGTCCAGTTCCAGCTTGCGCAGTTCGCGGTAGGCAATGACCAGAAAATTGCCGCAGCCGCAGGCGGGGTCGAAGAAGGTCAGCGTGCGCAATTTCTTGTGGAACTCGAACAGCTTGTTCTTGTTGCTTTTTACGCGCTTGAATTCTTCCCACAGCGCGTCGAGGAACAGCGGCTGGATGAGCTTGAGGATGTTTTCCTCGCTGGTGTAGTGCGCGCCGAGGTTGCGCCGCGCCTTGCCATCCATGATGCTCTGGAACAGCGCGCCGAAGATGGCGGGCGAAATGGCGCTCCAGTCCAGCGCGCAGCAGTCGAGCAGCGCCTCGCGCAGGGCGGCGTCGAAGTCGGCGATGGGCAGCATCTCCTCGAACAGTTTGCCGTTGACGTAAGGGAAGGCGGCGAGCTGTTCGTCGAGATTTTTCGAGCGCACAGGAATCGAAGAGTGATTTTCACGATTGCTTCCTCTTCCGCTTGCGGGGGAGGATTGAGGAGGGGGAGTTTCCGGCGTGTTGAGCACCTGGAACAACAGTGCCAGTTGCGCGCCGAGGTCGGAGCCGTCCGGCGCGGTGCGCTCTTCGATCCAGGCGCGGAACGCGCTGGCGGGCTGGAAGATGCCGGTGTCTTCGGCGAACAGGCAGAACAGCAGGCGCACCAGCAGCACTTCGAGCGGATGCCCCTCGTAGCCCGCCGCCTTGAGCGCGTCGTGCAACTTGCCCATGCGCTCGGCGGCCTTGATGTTGACCGGGTTCTGCGGCGCGATGGTTTGCGTGCGGTAACCCGCGATGAAGGCGAAGTGCTTGATGCGCTTGTGCAGGTCGGCGAGCTTGAATTCGGTCTCGGTGTTTTCTTCAAGATCGTAAAGACGGAAGCGCGCGAAATCGGAGACGAGCACATATTTTGGCAGGTCGCGTTCCTTGATGCCGGGGAAATAATCGAGCGCCTGTGTATAGGCCTTGTCCAGATCCTTGCCGCGCGACTTGTGCTCGACCAGCAGCATGCCTTTCCAGAACAGGTCGATGTAGCCCTGCCTGTCGCCGAGCTTTTTGACCGGCTCCTCGAAGCTGGCGACGCGCTTGCGGTCGATGCCGAAGACGTTGAAGAACTCCGTCCAGAACGGCTTGGCTTCGGCATCTTCCGATGTTTCGTTCTCCCAGCGTTTGGAGAACTCGATTGCTCGGTTGCGGATTTCGTTCCAGGAAAGTGCCATTCAGAACCTCGAATATCGAAGATGCATGAGCGCCGATTCTATGCCATGCAATTCAAGGTTCGTTTGGTTTTTTGCAGGCACATTGGAGGTCGTGTTTCGATCTGGCATGTCGGACTGAAGTCCGACCCACACGGGTTCGCAACAAGTGCCACGACTTCAGGAATTGAGCACGATGCGGTTGCGTCCCTGATTTTTCGCGGCGTACAGGTTGTCGTCGGCGCGATTGACCAACTCGTGCATGGCGGCGGCCTGCCCGCTTTTTTCCGCCACGCCGATGCTGATGGTGAGCGGCACGCGCTGGCCGTCCGGTGCCGCCATGCGCAGCGACTCCACGGCAAGGCGCATGCGCTCCGCCGCCTGGCAGGCGGCGGCGGCAACGGCATCCGGACAGATCACCAGAAATTCCTCGCCCCCATGGCGGCACACCACGTCCTGCGCGCGCGCTGTCTTGCGCAGGGTTTCGGCCACCTGCTTCAGCGCTTCGTCGCCCACCTGATGGCCGAAGCGGTCGTTGACCGACTTGAAGTGATCGATGTCGATCATCATGCAGGATAGCGCCCGATCGCCGCGCCGCGTGAGCGCCCACTCCTGTTCCAGCCGGTCCATGGCGAAGCGGCGGTTGGGCAGCCCGGTCAGCGCATCGGTCAGCGCCTGCTGTTGCAGGCGTTTGTTGGCCGCCGACAACTCGCCGGAAAAACGCACCAGTTGTTCGCGGTCGAAGGCCAGCTCTTCCTGCAACTGCACCACGCGCTGCGCCGCGCGCAGGCGGGCGAAGAACAGCTTGGGCGTCAGCGGTTTCGCCAGGCAATCGTCGCTGCCCGCCTCGAAAGCCTCGACCTGTTTGTCCGGCGTGTACGCGGCCGTCATCACGATCAGATAGACATGCCGCTGCTGCGGCAGGCGGCGCAGTTCGCGGCACAGCGCGACACCGTCCATCTGCGGCATGTTCCAGTCGGCGATCACCACCTGCGGCCGGTGCAGTTCCGCCATCTTCAACGCCTCCGCACCGTCCTGCGCCACACTGACGCGATGCCCGGCCGCAGTCAGCCAATGCTCGACCAGCGCACGCATGGCGCGATCATCCTCGACCAGCAACACGCGCATCTTGTAGTCATGCGGACTGAGCGTATAGGGCAGGTCGCCGTCCGGCGGCAACGTCTCCTCCGCCGGGGCAAACACCAGATCAGGGAGATGCAGGCTGCCCATCCCGAGCAGGCCCACCCATTGCTGCACGTCGTTCTTGCAGACCGCAACCAGCTCGAGCAGCGCCCCCTCCTCGACCGCCAACTCCGCCGCGGCGCGGCGCACGGCACGGATCGGGCGCGGACGCTCCGCGTCATCGGCCAGCCAGGCATCGGCCAGCAGCGCCGCCAGATTGAGGGTGCGCAACAACTGCCATTCGCGCGTGCCTTCTGCGGTCTCGCTTGCCTGCGGCGTACGATAGTCGCGCGCCAACTGCTGGAACATCACCGGAAAATGCATGTCGGCCAGCATCGCGGCGGAGACTTCGGCATGATCGAAACCGAATTGCGCGCGCTCCCCTGCGCGCAGTTGTTGTTCATCGATACCCGCTTGCAGCAGATCGCTGAACGCCTGCGGATAGACGGTCGCCAGCGCCAACTGACCGATCTGCCCGAGCAGGCCCAGCACGAAGATCTCTTCCGCCGCCATCAGCCTGGCCTGTTGCGCCAGCAGGCGCGCGGCGACAGCCGTCAGCAGGGAGTGATACCAGAAATGGGTGTAATCGAAACGGGTGCACGGGCCATGCCGGTAATCGGCCACCAGGGCGATGCCCAGCACCAGCTGGCGCAGCGCGCGCATCCCCAGCACGGTGACCGCATCGTGTATGGTCACCACCGGGCGCGACACCTTGCCCAGCAGGGCGTTCGCCGCCTTCACCACGCGCTGGCTCAACGCCGGATCGGCGCCGATCAGGCGCACCAGGTCGTGGTTGGTCGCACTGTCCTGTCGCGTCAGTTCGATGACCTGCAGCGCCACCCCCTTCGGCGTGGGCAGATGGCCGCTGATCTTCAACTTGTCGAGGATTTTTTTTGGGTCTGACGACATGTTTTTCTCTCTTTTTCTCAAGCTCCGGCAACGGCCACAAGCCCCCTGTTCCGGTTATAAGGATATACCCCGCCCGAAGTTGAAGCGCCCCCCGAACAGGGGCATAATCCGCCCCTCTTTGCACCTTATCGGCACATTTTTGCCATGTCTGAATATTTTTTGATCGTGATCGGCACGGTGTTCGTCAACAACATCGTGATGGTCAAGATTCTCGGGCTTTGCCCGTTCATGGGCGTTTCCAAAAAACTGGAGACGTCATTGAGCATGGGCGCGGCCACCACCTTCGTGCTGACCATCGCTTCCGGCTCCAGCTATTTGGTCAACCATTATCTGCTCGGCCCGGATCTGGCCTACCTCACCACGCTGTCGTTCATCGTGGTGATCGCCGCCATCGTGCAATTCACCGAAATGGCGATCAAGAAGACCAGTCCCGTGCTGTACCAGGTGCTCGGCATCTATCTGCCGCTGATCACCACCAACTGCGCGGTGCTCGGCATTCCCCTGCTCAACGTGCAGGCCAAACATGATTTCATCGAATCGCTGCTGTTCGGCTTCGGCGGCGCGGTCGGTTTCACCCTGGTGATGGTGCTGTTCGCCGGCATCCGCGAGCGTCTGGAAGGGGCGGATGTGCCGGTGATCTTTCGCGGCACCGCGATTGCGATGGTCACGGCGGGATTGATGAGCCTGGCATTCATGGGATTCTCGGGCCTGGTGAAATGATCACCGCGCTGTGGGTGATGATCGCCATCGCGGTGGTGCTCGGCGTGGTGCTGGGCTATTCCGCGATCCGCTTTCGCGTCGAAGGCAACCCGCTGGTGGAAAAGATCGACGCGGTGCTGCCGCAGACGCAATGCGGCCAGTGCGGCTTCCCCGGCTGCAAACCCTACGCCGAGGCCATCGCCCGGGGCGAAGCGGACATCAATCTGTGTCCGCCGGGCGGCGAGGAAGGCATCCACAAACTGGCGGAACTGCTCGGCGTCGAACCGAAACCGTTTGGTGCCGACCGCCAGCCCCGCGCCAAGGCGGTGGCCTTCATCGACGAGAACACCTGCATCGGCTGCACCCTGTGCATCCAGGCGTGCCCGGTGGACGCCATCGCCGGCGCCGCGAAGCAGATGCACACCATCATCGCCGCCGAATGCACCGGGTGCGAACTGTGCGTCGCGCCCTGCCCGGTGGATTGCATCAGCATGCAGCCCATCCCGGAAAAACCGGCCACCTGGAAATGGAAATATCCGGTCATTCCTTTGAGGCAAAAGCAATGAGGCGGCTCTTCAACTTTCACGGCGGCCTCCACCCGCCCGGCAACAAGGCGCAATCAACCGCGCAACCGATCGTGCGCGCGCCGGTGCCGCAGGAACTGGTGATTCCGCTGCGCCAGCATGCCGGCGAAGCGGCCAAGCCGCTGGTGCAGGTCGGCGAACGGGTACTGAAAGGGCAACTGATCGGCGCGCCGGTCGGCGGATTTTCCGCATCCATCCACGCGCCAACTTCCGGCACCGTCAGCGCCATCGACTTGCAAAGCGTGGCCCACCCGTCCGCTTTGCCTGAACTGTGCATCACCCTGCGCACGGACGGCGCGGAAGAATGGGGCGAGCGCCACCCGGTGGATTACCGCACCCTATCGAACGCGGAACTGCAGGCGCATCTGCGTGCGCACGGCATCGTCGGACTCGGCGGCGCCGCGTTCCCCAGCGACATGAAACTGCGCCACGCGTTGCCGGTGCAGACCCTGATCCTGAACGGCGCGGAGTGCGAGCCCTACATTACGTGCGACGATATGCTGATGCGCGAACGCGCGGCGGAAATCGTGCGCGGCGCGGAGATTCTGCGCTTCGCACTCGATGCGCGTGAAGTGCTGATCGGCATCGAGGACAACAAAGCGGAAGCCGCCGCCGCCATGCAGAATGCGGTGAACGCAAGCGGCCTGCCATTCGAGGTCGTGGTCATCCCCACGCTGTATCCCAGCGGCAGCGCCAAGCATCTGATCCGCATCCTGACCGGGCTGGAGGTTCCTTCCGGCAAGCTGCCGACCGACATCGGCGTGCAATGTTTCAACGTCGGCACCACCTACGCGGTCAAGCGCGCCTGCGACGACGGCGAGCCGCTGATCGCGCGCGTAGTCACGGTCACCGGCAATGTGGCGCAGCCGCGCAACTACGAAGCGCTGATCGGGACACGCTTTGCGGAACTGGTGCAGTTGAGCGCGGCGTTGCCGGACACCGACCGCTACCTCATGGGCGGGCCGATGATGGGGCTGGAGTTACCCGCCGCCAACGTGCCGCTGGTCAAGGCCAGCAACTGCGTGATCGCCGCTTCCGATGCGCTGTTCCCGCCGAAGCCGCCCGCGCTGCCCTGCATCCGCTGCACGCGCTGCGCACAGGTCTGCCCGGCGGAACTGCAACCGCAGGATCTGTACTGGTTCGCCCAGTCGAACAATTTCGGCAAGGCGCAGGAATGGAATCTGTTCGACTGTATCGAGTGCGGCGCCTGCGCCTATGTCTGCCCCAGCAGCATTCCGCTGGTGCACTATTACCGCTACGCCAAGAGCGAGGTCCGCGCGCGCGACCAAGAAAAACGCGCCGCCGACCAGGCGCGCGAACGCCACGAGTTCCACCAGCTCCGCATTGAGCGCGAGAAGCAGGAAAAAGCCGGGCGGCTGGCGCAGAAAGAACGGGAGAGCGCGGCCAAGGCTGCTGCAGCTATCCCCGCCCCGGCTGCAGCGCTTAATCCTGCAGCCTCTGCCGACGACACGCAGCAGATGCGCATCGATGCGGCGATCGAACGTGCCAAGGCGCAGGCGGCTGTCACACAACCGAAGAACGTCGGTCATTTAACACCCGAACAACAGGCGGAGATCGCCGCCATCGAAGCGCGCCGGGCCAACCTGCACAAGCTTGCCGCCGATGCCGGTGCGGACGACGAGCCGCCGAAATCGAGTTAAAAAATCATTGCGCCACAGATGAACACGGATGAAACACGGATGAATCTTTTAGCTCACGAAGCTTTGACTCAGGAGATAATCGGTGCATCGTTTGAGGTGCATAACACGTTGGGATATGGCTTTCTGGAGCGTGTGTACCAGAAAGCGTTGCAAGCCGAACTGGCTGCACGCGGCATCGAAGCCGAAATTGAACATCCGATAGGGGTGCGTTACAAAGGAATTGCAGTGGGGGAATATTTCGCTGACTTGTTGGTAAACAAAACGGTGATTGTCGAGCTTAAGATTGCCTCCGAGTACAATGCAAAAGACGAGCCGCAGTTATTGAATGAATTGGGTCTTCGTGAAAGAGTGTGGGTAGAATTTAGCATGAAATCCTCTGCAAGCCTTGTGGCATCTGGCAAAATCCGGTCTGCACCTGTCGCGGGAAACGGGAGGATTTCTCA